>CASDXQ010000001.1 GCA_949285145.1 uncultured Spirochaetales bacterium
CATCGTTTTTTCGAGCTTACGGAAAACACGCCAGGTAGCAATCCTTTCGTGATGACCAGACAACAATACACCAGGTACGGATTTTGTGCAATACCTTTCCGGCCTTGTATATTGAGGATATTCCAATAATTCAGTAGAAAAACTCTCATCTTCCAGGCTTTCGCTGTTTATCACACCGTCAAGAAGCCTGTAGACAGCATCAATTATTACAACGGAACTGGTCTCTCCGCTTGAAAGTACATAGTCTCCGATTGAAATCTCGTCATCGACATAAGTATCTATGACACGCTGGTCAAGTCCTTCATAATGGCCGCAGATGAAAACAAGGTTATCTTCCCTGCTGAGATCAAGTGCATACGCCTGATTGAAGAGTTTTCCCGATGGACTTGGATATACAACTCTCTTGTCCTTAGCACCGATGCTCTCAAGAGCTGCGAAAAGAGGTTCGCACTTAAGTACCATTCCAGCACCGCCGCCATAGGGAATGTCATCGCATGTCCTGTGCCTGTCTTCAGCAAAATCCCTGAAATTGATTATGTCATAACTCACAAGTCCCTTTTCAACGGCACGTGCCATGATTGAGGAAGTGAAAAAACTTTCAACCATCTGAGGAAAAAGAGTGAGAATATCAATATGCATATCAGGATTCCAGAAGTTCCTTCATCAAGACCGTGATTGAATTGCTTTCAAAATCAGGTCTGGATACAAACGGCGGCATGTTGGGAACAAGAACGGTTCTGCCGTCATTCTTTCTTATCATCAGATAATCAGCCTGAGCTCCGTCACAGACCGATTCAACCACTCCGGCCTTCTGTCCATTGCAGATTACATCAAGGGAAAAAAGATCGGCAATATAATACTCGCCTTTCTTAAGCTCCGGAGCCTGATCTCTTTGTATCAGCATTCTGCCGCCGGAGAGTACGGCAGCTTTTTCCTTTGTATCGTAGGAGGTGAATTTCATGAGAAAGCAGTCTGCGTGTTTCCTGGTCTCCAAGACAGAAACAGCTACCTGTTTTCCGTCGCGCGTCTCAATGACACAGTCATGCAGCTTTTCCAGATGTCCGGTTTCCCCGCTCATAGGGTGAATTCTGAGAAAGCCGTCATAGCCGTGTGTTTTTCCTACAGCGGCGGTAACAAGTAGCTTTTTGTCCATCAGTCAAGAATCTCCAGAACAGCACGCTTGCCGTCTTTTGTGGCGCAGGCTGAGAGAATTGTCCTTATAGCCTTTGCAATACGACCCTGCTTGCCGATTACTTTGCCGACATCATCGCTCGCAACACGAAGTTCAAGAATCGTTGATTTCTCACCTTCAACCATATTGACGCTGACTTCGTCCGGATTGTCGACAAGACTCCTGACCAAGAATTCAACTAATTCTTTCTCCATACGCAACTCCGAAACAGTTTTCAGTTCTGGCTCTTGCGTGAAAGAGAAACACCCTGCTTATTAAGAATTCTTAACAGTTGCAGAAGGCTGTGCGCCCTTAGCAATCCAAGATTCTACCTTTTCCTTGTCAAGTGTTACCTGTCTGTCCTCAGCCTCAACCGGATGATAGGTTCCAACCTCATCAATTGTCTCGCTGGTTCTGGCAGCTCTGTTGTCCATTACAACAATACGATAGTAGGGTCTTTTCTTTGCCCCGAAGCGCTTTAGTCTAATACTAACCACGGTTTCTACTCCTTATTCTACATGATAAGCCCAGAATCATGAGAAATTCTTCATCATCTGAGCCATTAATTTTTTATTATTCATGACTTTCCTGAGCATCAGCTTCTGCTTTTCAAAAGTCTTGAGGAGTCTGTTCACATCGGCAACCGATGTGCCGGACCCCTTTGCAATCCTCTTCCTTCTGCTCGGTCCGATGATTCTGTAATTCTCTCTCTCGAACTTTGTCATCGATTTGATGATGGCTTTCTGGATTTCGAACTGCTTCATGTCGATATCATCTTCACTGATGTTTCCCTTGGCTCCGGGAATCATTTCGATCAGCTTATCGACAGAACCCATTTTATTCATCTGTTCCAGCTGGTCAAGATAGTCCTGCAGGTCGAAGGTGTTTTTCTGCATCTTCCTTGCAAGCTTCTCGGCCTCCTTCTCATCGTACAGCTCCTGAGCTTTCTCGACAAGGGAAACAACATCTCCCATACCGAGAATACGCTGAGCGATACGATCCGGATGAAAAACCTCAAGATCTCCGATCTTTTCGCCGGTACCTATGAACTTCAGCGGCTTGCCCACAACACTCTTGAGAGAAAGTGCTGCACCGCCTCTTGTATCTGAGTCGAACTTTGAGAGGACAACGCCGGAGATGCCGACCTTTGATTCGAATTCCTGGGCAATGGTGACGGCATTCTGACCTGTCATCGCATCCGCGACGAAAAGTGTCTCATCAGGGCTTACAGCTCTTGCGACATTCTGGATCTCGTTCATCAGAACTTCATCAAGATGCATTCTTCCGCTGGTATCGACAATGACTGTGTCATAAAGCTCGTGTCTCGCTGTGGAAAGCGCCTCACGTGCAACCCTTACAGGATCCTTCTCTCCGGGAATAGAGAATACTCTCACACCTACCTTGTCACCGAGAACCTGCAGCTGTGTGACTGCAGCCGGACGGACAAGGTCGGCAGCGACAAGCATTACCTTCCTGCCCTCTTTGTTCTTGAGCATATTGGCAAGCTTGGCTGCAGTTGTGGTCTTGCCGGAACCCTGAAGGCCCATCATGAGTATGACAGATGTTGCGTCCTTGCCTTTCAGATGAAGAGCCTGATCCTCACCTCCAAGAAGTGCAACCATCTTGTCATAGACGATTTTTGTGAACTGCTGTCCGGGGTCCACAGAAAGAAGAACCTTCTCGCCGAGTGCCTCTTCAAGAGTGGAATTTATGAAGCGCCTGACTACACGCAGGTTGACATCCGCATCAAGAAGGGAAATCTTGATCTCTTCCATCGCATCACGGATGTTCTTCTCGGTGATCTTGCTCTTTCCCGATAATGTTTTCATTATCGAGGTGAATTTGGTACTTAAACTATCAAACATATATTCTTCCTCTACCCGGGCAGAGTACAACGAGGGTATTTATACACATTTTTATTCCGACTCGTCAAGATTTTTCCTTTCTTTTTCCGTCCTTGTCGAAATCAACACGTTCATTATCCTCATCAAGGATCACAGGCTGCCCCTCAATGCTGGCAAGCTTGTATGTGACAGTTGTGGAAACACCGGCCTCCATCTGAGTCACACCGAGCAATGACGTCGAGCCCATTACCGTATGAGTATTGTGCGTGATGATTATGAACTGGCTTGTCTGGCTGAAATCCTGAAGAACAGAAAGAAAGTAGCCAATGTTCTTGTCATCAAGAGCCGCATCGATCTCATCCAGAATGCAGAACGGACTTGGTTTGACAAGATATGTCGCGAAAAGCAGAGCGACCGCTGTCATGCTTCTCTCTCCGCCCGAAAGAAGGGTCAGACTGATGAGTTTCTTTCCCGGCGGCTGTGCGAAAATATCTATACCGCTTGTGAGTATGTTCTCCTCGTCGGCAAGAGTTATCTCAGCTCGTCCTCCGTTGAAAAGACGCTTGAACATTGCCTGAAAATTGTCGCTTATCTGCTTGTATGTCGAAAGGAACATTTCCTCACTCTTCTGCTGGATTTCGGTAAGAACCTTCTCAAGATCGGCCTTTGCCTTGTTGAGATCATCCAGCTGCTTTGTGTAGAAATTATACTGTTCCTCGACTTCCTTGAAATCATCAATTGCCATATGATTGATGTTCGGTCCTAGAGAAGCGATCTGCTTCCTGACTTCATCAAGTTCATTCCTGATGAGAACTTCCTCAGGAAGATCATCTGATTCAAGTCTGTCCTGATATTCATTCAGACTTCTGTTGTAAGTGTTGAAGAAGCTTGTAAAAAGCATCTTTATCTGATCATCAATCTGGCTCTGCCAGAGTTCTGTCTTTTCTATTTCTGTCTTGAGAGTCTGTATCGTCTCTATCGTCCTGTCCTTTTCCGCCTCCCTTGAGACAAGAGCGCAATTGAGCTGCGATATCTCATCTTTGACTGCAATGAGATCTTCTTTGAGTGATTCGATTCTGGCACTCAGATCCTTTTTCTCATCATCAGTCGCTTTAAGACTGTCACCGATGGTTTCTATTCTCTGGGAGAAGAAGCGCAGTTTATCCTCGCTGTCTTCCAGATTGACCGTATTCTCCTCAATTGTTCTCTTGAGATTTTGAACAATCGTCTTGAAGGACTCAAGTCCTGCTTTTATCGAACTTGCCTTGATCTCCATGGATCTGACTGTTTCCCTGAGCCCCTCCACTTCCTGGGAGAGAGAGGAAATCTCAATACGGGCCTGTGCAATGCGCTGGCGGCTCTTCTCGATTCCGGCTCTGCACCTTTCCTCATTCTCCTCAATGGTTCTTTTCTTTGTCAGAAGTCCTTCGGGAGCAAGAAGTGAATCAATGAAAGGAGGCACAGCAGCCTTGTAGGAATCAAATGAAGTCCTGAGAGACTCAAGAGATTCGAGAATGGAGGTGAAGTCGGATTCAAGCTTTTCCCTTATATCGCTTCCCTGTGGAAGTGATGAATAGAAAGAAAGCTTTTCCCTTATGCGGCGGCACAGGGAGTCAAGCCGTTCATTGAAATTGTTTTCCCCCTCCTTCCTCTTCTGGCAGGAATACTCTTCACCCATCTTCTGGTCAAGTTCCAGAACGAGATTCTCAATGACACTCTTCAGTTCATCGGAAAGGGATGCGGTCTCTCTCTCAAGAGAAAGGATATTTTCATCTTCTTTTCTGACAAGCTCTTCAAGAGTGCTGATTTTCTCAAGATCATCCGCAATCATTCCGTTCGCACGGTTTATCTGTTCTTCCGCTTCCTCGAGAATCTCTTCTTTCTCGCTCATGCTGGCCTGATTCGTATCAAGTTCAGCCTTATCACGGTTGATTATGCTTTTCAGCGACTCAATGGTATTCTCACTTTCCCTCTGGTTCCTCAGATACTCACGGTACTGTTCCTCAAGCATCCTGACTCTTTCATTGCGGCTTCTGATGGCCTCTTCCGCCTTGTTGATATTCGTCTGGATCTCGTAGGAACGTGTGTTCTTTTCCCTCAGGAGAATCTGTTCTTCCTCAATGTTGCTTTTGAAACTGTCAAGGGAAGCCATCAGGGCAGAAAGCTGTTTCTCGTTGCTGGCTTTCTGCTCAGCACGGAAGGTTTTGAGTCTGGTGAAAGTCTGAAGCTGGATGGCATGCAGCGTTATGTCAAGATCCAGCTGTCTTTTTATCAGATTGTTGTAGCTTATTGCCTTGTCAGCCTGACCCTTCAGAGTCGTATAACGTCTCTTCTCTCCTGCCAGCAGATTCTCGACCTGAAGTATGTTCTCATTCGTCCTGTCTATTTTCTTCTGTGCTTCATTGCATTCAGCCTTGAAACGGGAAATGCCCGCAGCTTCCTCGAAAATGTAGCGCCTGTCTTCTGGCTTTGAAGAGAGAATCTGATCGATCTTGCCCTGCTCGAGGATTGAATAAGCCGATTTACCGATACCGGTATCAAAGAAAAGCTCTCTGATATTCTTCAAAAGGCATCTCTGCCTGTTGAGATAATATTCGCTTTCTCCCGAACGGAACACCCTTCTCTTGATTTCGATCTCGGTAAGTTCTGTCTGGAGTTTGTGCTCGCTGTTGTCGATGGTAAGGGCAACTTCAGCAAACTGGAGAGGTTTCCTTGTATCGGTGCCGTTGAAGATGACATCTTCCATCTTTCCGGCTCTCAGAGTCTTGGTGGACTGTTCTCCCAGAACCCATTTGATTGAGTCGACAATATTGGACTTGCCGCAGCCGTTGGGTCCCAGCAGGCTTGTTATTCCGTCTGCGAAATCAATATGCGTCTTGTCCGCAAAGCTTTTGAACCCGTTGATATCAAGAGACTTTAAAAACAAATGGAATTCTCCTTCTCACCTTGACTGATAAACAAGATAAACATAACATTTTTGCCTGTATTATGGAAGAACAACTTTCCCTTTTCGATTTTGAGAGCACACACACTGATGACGGCTTCATCTGCGGCTGCGATGAAGCGGGACGCGGCCCTCTTGCCGGGCCTGTCACCGTGGCGGCTGTGATCCTGCCGGATGGTTTCGATGTTTCAATACTGAACGACAGCAAGAAAATGAGTGAGAGAAAAAGAGAGGAAGCCGCGATTGTCATCAAGGAGAAGGCCATAGCATACTCTGTTGTCTTCATAGACGAGAAAACGATTGACAAGATCAACATATTGCGCGCGACGCTGTGCGGAATGAAGCGCTGCTATGAGGAAATAAGAAAGGATCATGAAATATCGGCATACTATGTCGATGGAAACCGAAAACCTGATATCAAGGATGGAACATATGTAGAGGCGGTCGTGAAAGGAGATGCAAAGATTCCTCAGATCATGGCTGCAAGCATTCTTGCAAAGACAGAAAGAGACCATTACATGAGGGAAATGGATGAAATGTATCCGGCATACGGTTTTGCGGCAAACAAAGGCTATGGTACAAAAAGACATTATGATGCACTTGCACAATACGGGCCCTGCCCCATTCACAGAAAAACATTTCTTCCTGTGGAAAACATGCCTTCCAGCCTTAATCTATTATAGAATTGCCAGGGTGATTCCCATAATGGCCATGCCAGCAATGACTGAGTAGATCACAAGATGATGATGTCCGTAGTTCTCTGCCGCAGGCAGCAGTTCGTCAAATGCAAGATAGACCATGATACCGGAAACAAGTGCATAGACAAGGGCGAATGTCGTATCGCTGAAAATAGAACGAAGAAAAAGAAAACCGAAGAGAGCTCCCAGCGGCTCTGCTAGTCCCGAAGCAAGGGTGTATAAAAATGCTTTCGTGCGGCTTCCGCTCTCTGTATAGATCGGAGTGGAAACCGTGATTCCTTCAGGAATGTTGTGAAGAGCTACGGCAATGGCAATTGAAATCCCGCTCACAGGATCTGAAAGCGCACTCATAAAAGATGCCAGTCCTTCAGGAAAGTTGTGGATGGCTATCGCAAGTGCTGACATAATCCCCATCTTGCCTAAACTCTTTGTCTCATGACCGAATTCATGAGGGTTCTCATCTTCCGGCACAAGTCTGTCGATCAGTGCGATCACTGCAATGCCGATGAAGAAAAAAAGAAGGGAAAGAAGACCTGCTGTTCTTGCTGTGAAGTTTTTTTCCAGTGATGCGATGGATCCTGCAAGCATTTCCATGAAGGAAATATAGACCATCACACCGGCAGACAGACCGAGAGCGAATGTGAGGAACCTCACATTTGTTCTTTTTGTGAAAAATGGGATTATGCCGCCTATACAGGTTGACAGACCAGCTCCAAGCGAAACAAGGAAGGCGAAGAGGTACAATTATTCCTCCCTATCTTCCTTTGATGTCTTTCTGGCATGCATCTTGAGATAATCAAGACTTTTCTGCATTTCCTTGACAAAGTCACCTACATCTTCCTGATATACAAGAACAGACTGTCTAAGGAAGCGTCCGCTTTCCGTCGGCTTGCTTTCCACGATATTGAGATAGAGATCTCCGTACATATTTTCTTTTACATTGAAAAAATACGTCCTGTCATTCCTGACAAGTCTTGAAGAGAATAGTTCACCACGCTGTCCCATAGAGACCCTCCCGAAATTGAATTTTTCTTGATTTAACCACCAAGCACAGCTATCTGTCAAGTACTTAATTCCTTATAAGAAAGAAGAATACAAAATAATTAAAAAAACATGTTGACTAAAAGCCCGCACTTTGCTATGTTTTCTCTCGTTGATGCGTCTGTCGTATAATGGCTATTACCCCAGCCTTCCAAGCTGAAGATGCGAGTTCGATTCTCGTCGGACGCTTAAAATGAACTCCCTGACTCAGGGAGTTTTTTTGTTTTATTCTTATAATCAAGAGGCAATTTGCATGAATTATCTTGCAGACAGATATGCATACCACATCGTACACAGAATGCTCCGCCTTGAAGAAGGAGAAAAACTTACGGTAAATGCGAATGAGGAAACCATCGGCTTTTCCCATAAAGTTGCCCATGAAGCAGCCGAGACGACAGGAGTGAGTGTTTCCCTTGTGTCCATCGAGAACGGCCGCGTTCAGTCTGTTGATGAAATAGAGCCCTCATATCCCGCAAAGGAAGCGAAGGGAAACGCGATGCTTCATCTCGCTTCATTCATGAAAAGCGAATTCAGGGAAGATGAGGAGAATGATGCGATAAACCTGCAGAAACACAGACTTCTTGCTGATCCCATAATCCTTGACAGAAGAATATCCATACCATGGGCAGTTGCATATGTACCAGACGCTCTGTGGGCAGAATATGTCTACGGCAGCGGCGCAACGACGGATCAGCTCTATATTGATCTTGCAGCCTTTCTGGGCTTTGATGATGAAGAGACGGATCATGACAGCAGCGCAACAACCGCAATGACGCTCGCAATGCGCTGCAGAGATCTGAACAGCATGAAGATAAAAGCACTGCATCTAGAAAGCCCTTCACTCTGTCTGGATCTTTATCCTTCTACCGGTTCACTTACAGGTACAAGTGCCGTGAGGCTTCCAAACGGAAGATTTTTCTATCCCTCCCTGCCATGTGAAGACATAATCATTCCTCTTGATTTCAGAAAAGGAGACGGATGGTTCAAGTCAACACTTCCTTTCCGCTTCTTCGACAGGCCTTTCAACAGTGTCGATGTCAGGATAAAGAACGGCAGAATAACAGGTTTTGACTGTGAAGACGCAAAATACGCTCGCCGTTTCATGAATATTGATGAAAAGGCATCTTCATTAAGCGAACTCATACTGTGCGATAACATCACAAGAAGTTCGTCATTCAACCTCAGCTTCGGTATACCATTGCTTGACAGAATGAGAACAAGCGAGATTGTCTTCGGCGGCACTTCGCCGGAGAATATAACTCTAAGGGATGGAAAAGAGCTTGAGGCAAGCGGACTGAATACAAGTTTCGCACGTCTTGAAATTCCTGCTGGAAGCCGTGAGCTCTGTGTCACTGCACTTACTGAAGACGGCAGGGAAACACTGATTTATGAAAACGGCTTATTTGCTTCAGAAATTTAGACTGGCAATAAGGCGCAGACCGTTCAGTGTATGAAATTTGTCCAGCATGTCTATTCTCGGAATCAGAGGGGAAATTGTCTTGCTAAGACCGCCGGTCGCAATTACAAAGAGATGTTCCCCTGTTTCCTTTTCACTTCGCCCGACAATGCTGGAGACAAGACCTGCATAGCCGTACATAATTCCTGCCCTGATTGAATCCTCACTGCTGCGCCCAAGCGCAGTAGATGGAATGTGCAGATCAACCTGCGGAAGCTGTGCAGTGGCTCCGAAAAGCGCATGCACGCTTGTCACGAGGCCTGGAACAATGGCAACACCGAGCACTTCCCCTTTCCCGTTCACTGTTGAGAATGTAAGGGCCGTACCGAAATCGACAGTCATTACTGTCTTATCCGGTTTAAGATAGTGCGCATATGCAAGATTGCACATCAGGTCGCTGCCAAGTTCTTCAGGAATTGAGGATCTGACGAGTCCTGACTTCACATCATGCGTTACAAGAAGCGCTTCCTTATTGAAAAGCCTTTTCACATTTTTCTGTATGGAAAGCGTCAGATTGGGAACAACTGAGGAAATTATGACATTCTCAATTCCCGAAACATCAAGCTTCTCACTCTCAAAGAGAGAACGGAAGATGACGTAATACTCATCTCCCGTCTTTCTTTCATCAGAATACACCCGCCAGGTATGAACCCAGGAGGTTCCGTCATGAACCGCAAGAACAATATTCGTGTTGCCGATATCAATGCATAAAAGCATTACAGCAGTACCAGTGAATGCTTACCTTCGTAAGCTTTGTCGCGGATTGCCTTGACTGATTCATCGTTGATGTAATTCTCAAAACCGGTGTATCTGTCGATGAGACCTGCCGGGGTGAATTCGATGATCCTGTTTGCGATGGAATCAACGAACTGATGATCGTGGCTGTTGAAAAGCAGAGTACCCCTGAAATTGATCAGCCCGTCATTAAGAGCCTGAATGGCTTCAAGATCAAGATGGCTTGTCGGTTCATCGAAGATCATGCAGTTAGTACCTTCAAGCATCATTTTCGCAAGAACCACCCTCACTTTCTCGCCACCAGAAAGAACACGGCAGCTCTTGAGTGCCTCATCGCCTGTGAAAAGCATTCTGCCAAGGAAAGAACGTACGAATGTATCATCATCTTCCTTGCTGAACTGCTGGAGGTAATCTGCAATTGATATGTCGCTGTCGAACATCTTCGTATTGTCTTTCGGGAAATAGCTGAGTGATGTCGTCACTCCCCAAGTGTATGAACCAGAATCCGGTTCCATCTCTCCGGCGAGGATCTGGAAAAGAACCGTCTTCGCATAATGATTCGGGCCGACGAATGCAACCTTGTCATTAGGATTTATCGTCAGATTGAGATGATCAAAAATAACTTGTCCGTCAATTGTCTTCGAAAGATCCTTGATCTCAAGACAGTTTTTACCGATTTCCCTTTCAGGCTTGAATGCAACATACGGGAATCTTCTGCTTGAAGGCTTGATATCATCAAGTGTGAGCTTATCTATCAGCTTCTTCCTGCTTGTAGCCTGCTTTGCTTTTGCCACATTCGAGCTGAAACGCTGGATGAATTCCTTGAGTTCTGCGATTTTCTCTTCCCTTCTCTTCTTCTCATCCTTCAGCTGTTTAGCCGCAAGCTGACTTGACATATACCAGAAATCATAGTTACCGACATAAAGCTGGATGCGGCCATAGTCGATATCGCAGATATGAGTGCATACCGTATTGAGAAAATGTCTGTCATGGCTGACAACAATGACTGTGTTGCTGAAATCGGCAAGGAAATCTTCAAGCCAGTGGACTGACTCGAGATCAAGGTGGTTCGTAGGCTCATCCAGAAGCAGGATGTCGGGATTTCCGAAAAGCGCCTGCGCAAGAAGAACACGTACTTTGAGATTATCTTCAATATCCTCCATCTTCTTGTCATGGAGTTCTGTGGGAATACCAAGTCCGTCAAGCATCTGGGCCGCTTCGCTTTCTGCTTCCCAGCCTCCCATCTCCGCAAACTCGTTCTCAAGTTCCGCGGCACGCAGACCGTCTTCTTCAGAGAAATCTTCCTTGGCGTAAATCTCATCTCTTTCCTTCATCACGGAATACAGCTTGTCGTATCCCATGATGACAGTCTCAAGGACACCGTACTTATTGAATGCGAAGTGATCCTGTCTGAGAGCTGTCATCCGCTCCCCCGGAGTGATGATCACCTCACCGCTGTCGGCTTCGATCTCACCTGAAAGTATTTTGAGGAAGGTGGACTTCCCTGCACCGTTTGCCCCGATGATACCGTAACAGTTGCCCGGCGTGAACTTGATGTTGACATCCTTGAAAAGAACCTGTGTTCCATAAGAAAGAGAAATGTTGCTGGCTGTAATCATAACTACTCCGAATGAAAAAAATGGCAATCTGTTTCAGTTCCAGATTGCCGTCATTGTTAGTTCCTAGGGGAATCGAACCCCTATTTAGAGACTGAGAATCTCCCGTCCTAACCGTTAGACGAAGGAACCGCTCTTTTTTTCAAAAATCTGGGATGGAGGGATTCGAACCCCCAAAGGCAGAACCAGAATCTGCAGTGTTACCATTACACTACATCCCAATCTGTTTTCAATCCTTGTGTACATTACAGAAAAGAGTGAGTACTGTCAAGAAGGTTTATGAAAATATTTCAAATTTTTGAGACAGATCCGGCATTTCCCGTATATATGAAAAAGGAGAATGAAAGAAATGTACAGAAAGATATTAAGCGAAGATGAGACATTTATAAGGAACAGGAAGAATTTCGCAGCAATAATCAACAGCATATGCTGCAACGGCAGGAGATGCATCAAGGCAGATGAACTTGAAAATGTGGAGGGAGATCTGCTGGACAGGAATGCCCAGAGACAGATTTTCCCAAACTACGTACGCTGCATAACAATGCATTCTCCGAAGGGAGACATCAAGCTTATTCAGCTGGATGCCTCAAAGCGTTAGCATTTCTTGAATGCGGCAACACGGGCACTGGCACTGAGATGGACATCATCCCTGTACCCGTCACACAGGTAGCGGTATGCAAGACCTGCGACCATGGCTCCATTGTCCGTGCAAAGCTTGAGAGAAGGAAACGTCACTGTATAGCCGCACTTTTCCAGTTCTCTGAGTTCGCTTCTGAGAAGGCTGTTGGCGGCAACGCCTCCACCGGCTGAAACACGTTTCAGACCGGTATCATTCAATGCAGCCTTCACCCTCTTCATGAGTATGCCGACTGCCGCTCTCTGGAAAGAAGCGGCTATATTCTCATCTGTTGCTTCGGCATTTCCGTTGCGGAATTTGTCAAGCTGGTTTATCACACCGGTCTTGAGACCGCTGTATGACATGTCGTATGGATGTTCCTGACGGTTAAGAGATGGACCGGGAAAAAGAAATGCCATGCTGTCGCCGTTCCGGCTCAGCCTGTCGATAACGACACCTCCCGGATAGCCGAGATCATAGAATTTAGCTACTTTATCGAAAGCTTCACCGATCGCATCGTCTATAGTTGTACCGAGCACCTCAATCTCATCATAGCCGTCGACACGGCAGATGACAGTGTGTCCTCCGGAGACCAGGACTCCGAGATACGGATACTCAAGAGGCGTTTCAATCTGAGAGGCATACAGATGTGCTCTGATATGATCGATTCCGATGACAGGAATGCCAAGTGCATAGGCGAATGACTTTGCGAAGTTGACGCCTACAAGAAGCGAACCGAGAAGTCCCGGTCTGTTTGACACTGCAACAGCATCCAGATCAGAATTTTCAAGCCCTGCCTTGTCAAGTGCAGCCTTGACAACCTGGCTTATCCATTCAGTATGCAGCCGTGATGCAAGTTCAGGAACGACACCCTGATATGGTTTATGAAGCTCTATCTGTGTTGCTATCACATTTGAAAGAATTTCCCTTCCGTCTCTGACAACTGCTGCGGAGCATTCATCGCAGCTGGTTTCTATACCTAAAACTATCATGACAACTGTTAATAAACTTCCATTCCCTCTTCGTCAAGATCATACTCTTCATCAAAGTCAAAACCTGCGAGCTGGTTGAAATAAAGATAATTGTAGAAATCGTCAGCCAGAACTGACTGATAATAGCCTGCAACATCACTCCCGATCGGTGAACCGATCTGAACCGAAGGGCCTGTTTTTCTTTCGCAAGCTATCGGTATCAGCATATCAAGCGGCTGTACTTTTCCGTTATACACTTCTCCCATAATTCGTGCCCTCCATATACAGGATTCGTAATTCCTTATCTCTAAGATACACTAAAATCGCAAAAAGGAAAGCCTCCTGAGTGAAAAATATTTGTTGACTGCTCTATTTGGTTATATAATCACATGTTATGGATGAACAGAATGTAAAAATAGAAGTGTGTACAGGAAGTGCAGAATCAGTCCTGACTGCACAGAAAGCGGGAGCTGACAGAGTTGAACTGTGCAGCGATCTTTTCGAAGGAGGTCTCACTCCTTCAGTAGGGACTTTCCTTTATCTGAAAGAACACGCATCGATTCCGATGAATATCATGATACGTCCCCGTGCAGGTGATTTCTGCTACAGCAGCGTTGAATTCGATGTAATGAAGAAGGAAGTGCGTTTTTTCAAGGAAAACGGCGCATCGGGAATTGTTTTCGGCATACTCACTCCTGATGGAGAAATAGACATGGAACGCTCAGAAGAACTCATAAGCCTTGCACGTCCCCTCCCTGTCACATTTCACAGAGCATTCGATATGACAAGAAATGCATTCATTTCACTTGAGAAGCTGATCGCGCTTTCAGTTGACAGGGTTCTGACAAGCGGACTTGAAACCAGTGTTCTTGAAGGTGCTGACACTCTCAGGAAACTTGTTAAGAATGCCGGCGGGAGGATCATCGTCATGCCCGGCTGCGGAATAAATGAAAGGAATTTCAGCAAGATAAAGAATCTGATACAGGCGAAAGAATACCATGTATCAATGTCTTCAAGCACAGCATCAAGGATGATTTACCGCGGTCATGTAAGCATGGGAGGAATGCTGAGACAGGATGAATTTTCAATAGCATCAACCAGCCAGGAGCGGCTTGAAACTGTCATAAGTTTAAACAGGCAATGACATAAAATTAAAAGCTGATTCCAATATCATCAGGAATCAGCCAGTCTTTCAGCCGGAAAAGGGAATTGAACCCTTGACCTGCTCATTACGAGTGAGCCGCTCTGCCCCTGAGCTATTCCGGCCTGAACTTCTGTATTTATAGCAGAAAGTCAAACTTTCGGCAACTTACTCTTTACCGGTAACTGAAAGGAATGTGACAAGTATGGAAGGACTGCATGTCATGAATGGTGAGAAAGTCACATCAAACGGTGTTTACTGAGGCAGCATCTGGAACATCCTGAGCCTTGCCGGCCAGCGAATTTCATATGAAAAATCCGTATCTCTTAACATCAGAACAAGACCACAGATGCGATCAGAGATGGTGTAATTACAAGTGTTGAACCGTCCAGCGAATGTATCAGAGGTTCTGAACCTCCTGTTGAGTGCTCAGCCCAGTGAACAGGGGCATAACCCAGAAGCAGTGATGCATCCACCCTTATTTTCCCGGTGATGCTGTACCCTATTCCAGTCTCGACATATGCTCCTATGCTCAGCCATTTGTAATCGAGATTGCCGCACGACCATTGCCTGTTCTGTCCATACATTATTCCGGCATCAAGACTGAGAAGCAGCTTCGGCATAAGAAAATGATTATAAAGCAGACCTAACTGAGCAAGTGTCCTGTTGACTCCATCCGTGAATTCCTTGGCTGTTCCCTGCTCGAAGAAGCTGTAACCTGGATCGAGCCTTGCTGTGAACGACAGGCCGAATCCATCACGTTCGTCAAAGAGGAACTGCATTTTCAAAAGCAATTCCATTTCTCCGCGTAAAGCCGTATTCTGAAAATCGGAATCATAGGCATCAAAACTGATATCGAAGCGGGATGCAAGACCTCCGGACACACTGAAGTCCAAAGCATAGGCAGACAGGGCTGAAAACAGAATTGCAAGAGTGAGGATGACTTTTCTCATATGCCTGCCTCCTCATCAAGATATACAAGGCTGATATTTGAATTAGCTGAAGTCATGTATCCATTCCATTCTTCCTTGTTCCAGCCTTCAGGGACAGGGTCATTCTGTTTCCATGGTACGTAAACTGTGATTTGACGGTCAGGATCTCCGAGTATTTTGCTGCCTACACTTGTGAGACTGCCTGGAAGTTTCAATGAGTTGATGCTCGTATTGCTGAAAGCATTATCCCCTATTGTCTCAAGCTGTTCAGGCAGTATGATCTCCTCAAGCTCACTGGCATTCTTGAAAGCATTATCACCGATTGCCTTGATTCCACTTTGAGACATGTCAATTTTCCGGACATTGCCCGAGTAATCTGTCTTGCTTTCAATTATTTCCTCAACCGTGTCACTACTGATTTCCAGAGTTCCAATATTGGCATCGTTGAAAACATCAAGACTCAATTTGCGGATATTTGCATCGAAGATCACTTTCCCTGCATTGAAGAGACCGGAAAATGCAGAGTCCTCCAGATATGTGATATGTTCAGGAATGTACAGTGTCTCTACATTAACACTGCCGAATGCATCGGTTCCAATCGCAGTTACAGGCAGATCCCAGAAATGGTCAGGTATCACGATGGTTTCAACCGTTTTGTAATAGAAGTATGAGATATCGTCAAGCACAAGTGAATTCCCGTCTGCACCTAATCGGTATGTGTAGACACCATCAGTATAGATGAAACCGGGATCATCCTCACACGAGGTGAGGAACACCATTACAAGCAATGCATAAATTATGATGCGTTTCATTTCCCCTCCATTTTCACTTTTGACTTAAAGATACCCCCCCCCAAAAAAAAAGTATTGTCAAGAAAACGATTCTTGAGGAATCAGAATTGATACTGATTTTTACACAGCATTCCAAAGATATCACATAAAACAAAAGGCTAACGCTTTTCAAACAAAAAGATAGCCTTGAAAATCAAAGAAAAAGAGAATTGAATCCTTTATCTTCGCAGCTTACTCCTTACCGGCAACTGAAAGGGATGTGACAAGTATGGAAGGACTGCCTGTCCTGAATGGAGAGACAGTCACATCGAACTCCAGATCATCCGCTATTGCGCTTATATTCTCAAGAAGCTGAAAGAAATTTCCGGCAACAGTAAAACCATCAACTGGCTCCATCACTTTTCCGCCGGCAATTCTGAAGCCGGATGATTCAATGGAGAAATCTCCGCTTACCGGATCCGCTCCTGCATGGAATCCTTTCATGCCTGTGACATAAATTCCATCCTTGCATTCCTCAAGAAGTTCGTCAAAGGATCTTGAACCTTTTTCCACATAGAAAGAAAAAGGAGAAATGATGCTGCCGGCACTTGTTGAAGCTCCGTTTCCTGTACTTTCACATCCGGCTTTAAGAGCCCATTGACGGTTGTAAAGCAGAGTCTCAAGACGCCCGTTTCTGATCACATGCTTCTTGAAAGTCGCTCTGGCATCTCCATCATAGGTTTTCTGCATCGAGTATCCCGGATAAAGAGGGTCGTCAACAAGAGACAGGAGAGGAGATGCGATCAATTTCCCCATTTTTCCCTTGTATGGGGACAGACCCAGAAGCGCGTTTTTGCCAGAAAATGCGCAGGAAAAAGCAGAAAGGAACATATTGAAACATTCAGGAGAGAATACAATTTTGTAGACACCGCCGGAAAGCTGCCGTGCATGAAGCTTTCTTACGGCTTTCGTGACTGTCTCCCTCATATCGAGATCCGGCACGTTACCTTCTTTTGCGCAAAATGCAGTTCTAACCTCATTCCCGTCTTTCACTACCACCTGACTTGCAAGATAGCTTGATGAAAAACTGTTTGAAAGGAACAGTCCCATGCTGTTTACAAGAAAACTTTCTCCGCGGCTTGCTGCGATATCGCTGCCTGTACCCTCACCGACCCTGCTGTCACTTTCAAAAAGAACTTTCTGGGTTTGCAGGAGAACTTTCTTCATCTCAGAAGCCGTACATGTGTATGAGGAGGGCGCATTCTTCTCTGGATATTTCATGTCTGTGAAATATATCTCCGGATCAAAAGAGGGATCCTTCTCTTTTATGGCAGAATTCTCATAAGCTTTTCTGACAAGAAGGGGAATTATTTCCTTATCAACCCTGTCACTCCTCACGCTTCCTTCCCTGCCTTCATAAATCAGACGGAGAGTGATGCCATAATCCTGAGAGGATGATGACTCGACAAGTTCATAGTTTATCATGGAAGCTGATAGAGAAGATTGCGATGAGACAATGAATTCCCATTCATTCACACCTATTTCACTGCAGGCTCTGTCAACTTCAGCTCTGATCTGATCAATGTTCTTCATTTCAACGTCCCCCTACAGTTATTGATCTGACCCTGATGAGAGGCTGTCCCACATCAGTGGGAATTGAACCGGAAGAAGCTCCGCACATTCCCTGCCCTGTAAGCATATGTCTGCCGACCATATCGATATCAAGCAGGATACGGCTGCCTTTTCCTATGAGTGAGGCGCCTCTCACCGCATTGCATATCTTTCCGTTTCTGATTCTGTATGCCTCGGTTACCGCGAAATTGAATTCTCCTGTTGCAGGATTTACACTGCCTCCTCCCATTTTTGCACAGTAAATCCCGTTGTCTATCGAGGCGATTATATCCTCATCTTCATCCTCTCCCGCCGCGATGTATGTATTTGTCATGCGGCTTGTGGGAGTATACTGGTAATTCTGGCGCCGGGATGATCCGCTTGACTTCTCATTCATACGCCTTCCATTGAAACGGTCGACCAGATAATTCCTGAGTATTCCATTTTCTATGAGAATGTTTTTCTGGGAAGGAGTGCCTTCATCATCTATGTTCATTGAACCCCATGCGTTTGCAATTGTACCGTCATCAATCGCAGTCACTTTCTCATTTGCGATTTTCTCTCCTTTCCTGAGAGCGAATTCACTAAGTCCGTAGGCAACCCTCGAAGCTTCAAGGGAATGTCCGCATGATTCATGGAAAATCACACCGCCGAATCCGTTTTCGATTGCTGCGGTATAAACTCCGCTTTCAATATAATCCGCCTCTATATTCACGACAGCCTGTCTTGCGGCTTCTCTCCCGATCTCTTCAGGTTTTATGACCTTCTCCAGCATTTCCATACCCATCTGTCTTCCTGGGCCGCAGAAACCTGTCTGGCTCACACTGCCTTTTGATGCCACTGCAGAACATGCCATACGGCAGCGTATCTGCCTGTCCGATGTAAGAAGACCTTCGGAATTGGCTATGACTATCTTTCTGTCTGAATCAATGAATGTACCGGTAACCTGGGAAATTACAGGTGAATAGGATTTTGCGCTCACACACATCTTCCTGACAAGTTCAGCTTTTTCCTGTGCAGGAATTCCTGAGGGGACTGTCTCTATCTTATGTATATTGGCGTTAAGTCTTTCCTTCAGGTAAAAAGACTCTGCAACTCTCTTTCCATCCCCGATTATCTGAGCTGCATTCCGTGCTGCAGACAATACAGCGTCCTCGCTCAGATCACTTGTTGATGCGCTAGCGCTTTTCAATCCGCAATACACTCTGATCCCAAGACCCGATACAACAGCAGAAGAAACAGAGTCGACTCTGGCATCGACAAGAGAAATTGCATTGTTCAGGCTCTCCTCGATGAAAACTTCCGCAAAATCCGCACCGGTTGAAAGAGCCTCATCAAGTGCTTTCACGATAAGATTCTCATTTAAAGGCATCCGTTTTCCTCCTTCCAGCCTTTTGTCGCCTTGACTGAAAACACCTCTGTCTCGATTCTGTAAACAAGAATTGCGCTCATCGCTCTCATGTCAAGATCAAATCCTTCTCTTTCATAATGTTTCATTATAAGCTCAACACCTTTTTTCCTCTCCGTTTCATCATCAACAAGATACACTATTCCTTTTCCTATGAAAGATGCGTAATTCATGTTGCATGTCCTCTTCCTCTCATCCATGAAAAGAGATGAATTTCCGATTAGAGAGAAAGTACATGAACATTGTCTGCCGATCAGTCTGTTGAGAGTTCCGTCTTTTGCCTTGTGGAAATAAAAAAAATGCTTTCCGTCTTTTTCCTCTTCACCGAAACACAAAGGAATGATATAAGGAACAGAATCAGCATTCAACGCTATGCTGAGCACCTGGCTCTGTCTGATGCATTTTCTGACTGCATCAGGTTCTGATGACACATCTCTGTCAGATCTTCTCATCAAGCTGAGCCTCCTTGGATGATATAAGATATATTATGATGAAACCCGCTACGAATGAAACCGCTGAGCAGAGAATTTCCAGACCGTGCGGGGTTCCCGGGTAAACCGTATACACAGAGCCGACAAGAAAGCCAAGTATGAGTGTATATGTGAAGGACGGAAAACGATACATGCATATCTCAAGCACTCTTGTAAGAAGAATGACACCGAGAATGAAACCGAGAACAAAGGGGACAAGCGCAAGAACATCCAGCTGGGAAATCGCACTCATCACGAAATCATATGTCCCCAGCAGCAGGAGCAGATAGCTTGTGCTTATTCCCGGAAGGATAAAGCCGACTGCAACGACAAGTCCGGTGACAATCTGCAGAAGAAATGTGGAAAAGCTCATGCCGCTGACTGCAGCAGCATCCATCTGAGGCAAGAAACTCATCATGATGACAATAAAAGCTCCTATGCAGAAAAAAAGCATATGGGAAGGCTTAACTTTATCAATCATTGCTTTTTTGCACAGCATCGGAACTGATCCGAAAACAAGGCCGATGAAGAAGAACATCGATACTATCGGGAAGCGGTCGATTATGTCTGTTATCGGGCGGGCACAGAGGACAATTCCGGCAAGTCCTGCAATGGCAAACTGCAGAAGAAATAGGAAATTCTTCTTCACATCCTTGAAAAAACTGCTGACTGAAGAAATGAGACGGTCATATATTCCAAGAATCATGGCCATTGATCCGCCGGAAACTCCGGGAACCATCATGGTAGAACCAACAACAAAACCTTTTATCAGAACACTGATTGAGAACATGGTAGAAATATAGCATTAAACAAAAAAGAAAGCCACATGATGTGGCTTTCCATGAATATATCTGGTAAAAGATACGCCCTGTCAGCGTTCCCACAGGATATTGAGTCTGATTGTGAGTGCATCAACGTCTCTGTCACCGAGATTCTCACCGAACTCATTCCAGTAATAGGATGCTTCAAGATGAATAAGGTTGAAGAGATTGATACCGAGACCGACTGATGCATATCCGCTATTAAGACCACCGCGCAGTTCAAGGAACTTGAAGAGCTGCAGCTCAGCACCGACCTTGACACGTGTAAGGAATGAATTAAGTGAAATGTCATCGAAAAGGCCGATGACATCAACAACATCAAATGCAACTGTCGGATCAGCCAGCCACTCCCATCCGCCGAGATCAGGAGACCAGCCGAAGCCGAGTGAGAGGTTCATATCTGACTTTGCTGTGAAAGCATCTGATTCAAAAACATCTGAAACGATGCTCATCGGATCTCCTGTAAGTCCTTCGATATTCGTAATCATGTAGTTGTATCCGCCGTTGACCAGCTGGATGTTGGAAGCAACAGCAGCGAGTGTGAAGCCGAACGGGAAATTGACGTTCGCACCTACTGTAAGCGGAACAGCCCAGCCTATTGCAACAGGCTTTGCATTGAGTATGGCCATCGGATCACTTTCGCTTCCTTCAGCAGGAATCATATCAAGTGCATCCTGTGCGCTTATCGACTCCATGAATGCCCTAATCTGAAGTGCTGCGGAAACACCGATGTCAAAGTTGATTGCGCTGTCACGGAAGAAGCGCAGTCCGATACCTGCTGTAAGAGCGGCATCAACCTGCGGGATAATCTGGATATCAGCAATGGAATTACCTGTATCAGTATATGTGTTCAGGTTCACCTGTGTATCAACTGCAAGAGCAAAACGGCCGAGCTTGAAGCCGACACCTGCATCAACAGTAGCAAGCTTGTTGCGGCCGTAGCCTGAAAGAGCGGAAAGGATACCCGGCTTTCCGTCGCTGCCCAGAAGAGTTGATGAAAGCTTTTCGGGATCAGTGAAGATAGAGGGATCCTCAATTGCAGAGGTCACGATACCTGTGTCATAAATTCCCTTGACATTATACAGGGTGACCGCAACATTCGGCATGTTGAACACAAGACCTCTTGCTCCGAGGGAAGCAGGGTTGATGTAGAGCGAATCCTGATTGTTGAATACAGCGAGACCGGCTCCGCCCATAGCCATGATTCTCGCACTAGTCTTTGTATACGGTGCACTCAGCGCATTTGAATACATTGCATGATCAATGCCTTCAAATACAATATCATCAGCTGCAAATACGGATGAGCAGGCAGCAAAAACAATGAAAACTGTGACTAAAATCTTTTTAATACTGTTCATATCTTACCTCCTTATCCTCAGTTTTTCTGAAATTCATCATACATCTTGCTGACAGCATCTGCGAATGACGTGAATGAACCGTCATCTTCAGCATTGGAGACACCAAGCTGTTCAAGGATATCGAACACATTGAAAGCGCCCACAGTTGTCATCTTGTCAAGAAGAGCCGCCTTGTTCTCAAGATAATTCTTTATCACAGGAACATTTCCTTCAGAAACTTCATTGACTCCGTATGTCAGGATGTTTTCAAAAACTGCGGTGATCATGCTGTTGTCATCATCATTTTCACCGACAATCTGACCATCAGCCATCAGGCCTAATGCCTCAAGAACATCTGTCTGGACATAAATCCTCGTATCAGCTTCTATGACACCTTTACTGATCCATTCATTCTTTTCAAGGAAAACATTCAGTTCATCAACAAGATCAAGGTCGTTCAGCGAGAAGATCCTGTCAACGGCGGAAAGGATACCTGAAAGAATGTAGTCAAGAGCAGATGAGATGGATGCCTTGCCCTTGTCCTTGATGTAAGAGAAGTCTGCCGGGTTGATCATTTCAACGTCTGCAGGAACAAGGAAATACATCATGTCATAAGCCGTGACAAGAGAACCCATTGCATTGATTCTTGTTCTCAGATCAGAGAACTGAATGACACCGTTCTTCTCACTTGTTCCGAAAACAGATGTCATGATGCTTCTTGTCACTGAAAGGATCTTGCGGGCATCCGCTGTTGCTTCAGGATCATTTGCATCCTGACCTGCTGCTGGAGACACATACCAGTCACCTTCAATTTTCCAGTTATCATCTTCTGTATCCTGCAGTTCATTTTCCAAACTTTCTGCTGAAAGACTTCTCCTGGAATATACCTCAGGAGTGTCTTCTCCGTCAGAAGATGTATTCATAAGACTTATAAGATCGCCGATGGCGGGAATAGTAAGCAGATCAATATCGCCTGAAAGAGCTTTGGTAACATCTGCCAGAACTGTCGCATCGTTGATCAGCGATTTTACGGAGTCCTTCTCAAGCATGGAAGATGCATCGCTCTCACCCTTAATTTCCGCATAAGCACTTGCCGCTGAAGATACAAGGTTCGTGATCATCTGAACCTGAACGACATCAGCCTGAGTCAGTTCTTTATCTGAAGAAGCTTTTGCATTAAGCTGGCTCTGAAGATCATTAAGGACTTTATTGATCTTCTCGTCATTTATCTTATCATTCAATGTTGTGATGACAGCTGAAGTAAGAGCCATTGAACCTTTTGCAGCATCACTCTTGTCTGAGGCTTTTTTCATGTCCTCAACAAATGCATTTCTCTGTGCGCCCTGAAGTGAAAGCGTGATGTTCTCGTTGAAAGAGTTCTTCTCTTCCGTGCTCTGGGCTTTCAATACACCCTTTTCAACAATCTCTTTCTGCTCCTCAGGAATTGTTATTGAAACTGAAACATTTTCTCCGGCAATATCCTTGATGGCAGTTTCCACAGAACCAAGACCGAGTTTCGTCAATGTATCGGAAGTCAGCTCATTTGTAGAACCAGAACTCCCTTCATTATTAAAGATGTCGTTAACGGTTTCCGTGTTGTTGATTGCATCATTTACAGCAGAAACATTCTTTATGTCAACACTGATCCAGCCCCACTCGAAATACTTGTTTCCCTGCAGAGATTCAAATGCAGAATCAAGCGAGCAGGATGCCATTGTAAACAAAAGCAACAGACATACAACAAGTACGCTGATAAATTTCCTTCTCATATGATTTCTCCCCTATAATTTCTCATTTGCCTTAAAACCTGCATGGTTTTCAGACAAATTCGTTATGAGCACACATATTATATACATCAGCAATTGAAAAAATCAAATATCTGCTTCCTGTTATTTGTATTTTTAACTGCTGTTTTCCCCATTATCTGCCGTACATATCCTCAAGAGTTCTGATCTGAGTGTCAAATTCAGAAAAGTCGTACATATCCTCCATCTTGAAATCAAGCACCTTTGACAGCTTATATGCAAGTTCCAGGGACGGAGAGAAAATCTCTTTTTCAATTGAATAGATTGTCTGACGGGAAACACCGCAGCAGAAAGCAAGTTCGCTCTGACTCATACGGCGTTTGATTCTCAATGCTTTCACCAGATTTTTCATAACAATATACTTGAACAGGTTTTCAGAATTGTCAAGTTTTAATGACCTCATTTATCTGATTAATTACAGAACAGGAAAAAATCTGCCGGAGAGATCAGAAAAAAAGACAGGGGCAGGAAAAACTGCCCCTGTCTTCATAAACGATGAAATCATTTCTTATTGACATCAATTGCTGCCTGTGCTGCCGCAAGACGGGCGATAGGCACTCTGAAAGGAGAACAGGAAACATAATTGAGCCCTACCTCCTGACAGAACCTGATCGTCTTGGGATCACCGCCGTGTTCGCCGCAGATTCCAAGCTTGATGTCAGGACGGACGGAACGTCCGAGCTCAGAGGCCATTCTGACAAGCTTACCGACACCTCCTGCATCGATTGTCGCAAATGGATCATATTCATAGAACTGCTTGTCAGGGTCGTTCACATAATGAGTGAGGAAGCTTGCGGCATCGTCACGGGAGAAACCGCATGTCATCTGAGTCAGATCGTTTGTTCCGAAGCTGAAGAACTCGGCTTCCCTTGCAATCTCATCAGCTGTGATAGCCGCACGGGGAACTTCAATCATGGTACCGATCTTGTAACCAATCTTGAGGCCCTGCTCGTCAAACACCTCATCGATGACTTTCACTGCTCTTTCCTTGCAGTAGACAAATTCCTTATAGATGCCTACAAGAGGAATCATGATCTCAGGATGGACTTCATAGCCTTCCCTCTTTGCCTGGATTGCGGCTTCGATGATGGCTCTGACCTGCATTTCAAGAATTTCAGGATAGACAACTGCGAGACGGCATCCCCTGAAACCGAGCATCGGGTTGAACTCATGATGCTTTGCTATCTTCTGTGAAAGTTCTTCAACACTGATTCCGAGCTGGAGAGCGGTCTCATGACGTGTAGTGCTGTCATTGGGCAGGAATTCGTGCAGAGGCGGATCCAGAAGCCTGATTGTAACAGGAAGACCGTTGAGAGTCTTGAAGATTTCATAGAAATCGCTTCTCTGCATCGGGAGGAGCTCAGAAAGAGCCTGCTGTCTTGCACCAAGAGTGTCAGCAAGAATCATCTTTCTCATTGAAAGAATCCTGTTTCCGCCGAAGAACATGTGTTCGGTTCTGCAAAGACCAATGCCTTCAGCTCCTAACAGAGTGGCATAATGAGCATCCTTCGGAGTGTCTGCATTGGTACGCACGCCCATTGTCTTGATTTCGTTGACGTAGCCCATGAACTTCTTGTAATTCTGGAAAAGCCTGCTTTCGCTTTCCCTCATTGTTCCGTCAAGAACCTGCATGATCTCACTTGGTTTCACAGCGATTTTCTGTGTATATACAGCGCCTGTGAAACCATCAATTGCCATGTAATCTCCTTCCTTGAGTTTAACACCGTTGACTTCGAGAGTCTTCTGCACTTCATTCACATGGATTTCCCCGCAGCCGGAAACGCAAGGACATCCCATGCCGCGCGCAACAACCGCAGCATGGCTTGTCATACCGCCGCGGCAGGTGACGACTCCGCGGCTGACAGCCATTCCACCGATATCCTCGGGACTTGTCTCCTCCCTGACGAGAATGACATCCTTGCCTTCGGCGCTTGCCTCTTCCGCAGCCTTTGCGGTGAAACAGATCTGTCCGCAGGCACCGCCTGGGCTGGCAGCAAGACCGGTTGTGGCAACTTTGATGCTGAGATCCCTGATCACTTTGTTGTCAAGGATGGGAGCGAAAAGCTTGTTGAATTCCTGAGCCGGAACACGGCTGACTGCGGTCTGTTTGTCGATAAGACCTTCCTCAACCATCTCAACCTGGCTTCTGATCCATGAGAAGATGGTTCTCTTGCCGTTTCTGGTCTGCAGCATGTATAGCTTGCCTTCCTGGATAGTGAACTCGATATCCTGCATGTCATGGTAGTGCTTTTCCAGAGTGTCCCGGATACCGCACAGCTGTTCGTAGACTTCAGGATTGACCTTCGCAAGCGTGTCTATCTTCTGAGGTGTACGGATGCCGGCAACGACATCTTCGCCCTGAGCATTCATCAGGTACTCGCCGAAGAACTTGTTCTCACCGCTGGCCGGATCACGTGTGAAGGCAACACCGGTGCCACTTGTATCGCCCATATTGCCGAAGACCATTGTCTGAACGTTTACTGCTGTGCCGAGAAGGCCGCGGATATCATTCATGAGACGGTATTTGATAGCTCTTTCATTGTTCCATGAATTGAACACAGCATCGATTGTCTTGAAAAGCTGGTATTCCGGATCAGTCGGGAAATCCTCATCCGTGAATTTCTTGTAAACGATCTTGTATCTCTTGATGACTTCCTTGAGGTTTCCGACATCGAGCTCTGTATCGAACACCTTGCCGTTCTCATCCTTGACTGACTGCAGAACTCTTTCGAATTCAGAATGAGGCACACCCATTACAACATCGCCGAACATCTGGATGAAGCGGCGGTAGCTGTCCCAGGCGAAACGCTCATTGCCTGTTTTCTTTATGAGAGCCTGAAGTGAATCGGGATTGAGGCCGAGGTTGAGAACAGTATCCATCATGCCCGGCATGGACTGTGCGGCTCCGGAACGTACGGAAACAAGAAGAGGATTCTCCTTGTCACCGAGCTTTGCCCCCATGAGATTCTCAAGCTTTGCAAGGTTTGCAAGCACTTCATCGCGCAGTCCTTCAGGGTATGCACCCTTGTGTGAATCGAAATAGGCACATGCCTCCGTCGTGATCGTGAATCCTGGCGGAACCGGAAGTCCGATGCTTGTCATGTCAGCAAGATTTGCTCCTTTGCCTCCAAGCAGGCTTTTCATGTCAGCCCTGCCTTCGGTAACACCGGCACCGAAGAAATAGACATACTTCTTTTTTTCTTTTTTCATCTGCTTTGCTAAGTACAGGAAAAACTGTACTTTCTCCTCCTTCAAAGTATTTGAGAAACGATGTCCTGCCCTAAGGCCATCCATCAGATGATTAACATGTATCTATTAAATTCTATCAAATATTACTGCTTAGTCAATTGTTTAGCAGTTAAGAAATTACAAGAATGGAAAATTTAATTTTCAAGTATTGCGCAAAATATTTTGTTTATTGTGAAGCAATTAACATCTCTGATTTCACCAGGCGGAATGACGTTTCATAAAAAAGAAAACCGCACGGGATACGGCATTCCCATGCGGACATCTTCGGAAGGCTGAATGCATACTGCCTGTAATCAGGCAGTATAGGATTCAAGAATCCTTGCTCTTGAGGGCTGCTTGAGTCTCTCAAGCGCTCTCTTCTCGATCTGTCTGATTCTCTCTTTCGTAAGGTTGAAAATCTCACCGATCTCCTTGAGGCTCATCGGAGCATTGTTGTTCAGACCAAAACGGAGGATTATGATTTCCCTCTCCTTGTCGGAGAGAGTCGAGAGAACTGTGTTTATATCTTCCTTGAGACACTTCTGCATTGCCAGTTCCTCCGGACCGAATCCCTCGTCTTCGATAAAATCTCCGAGTCTGCTGGTTGTGGATTCTCCACCAGCCGTGACAGGAGTGTCAAAAGAAACAGTGTCACGTGATATGGAAAGAAGCTCATTGACGAGTTCAGGCTCCAGGCCTGCCTCCTGTGCGATTTCCTCAATGGACACATCTGCTGAACCGGAAGAGTGCATGAGGCTCTTCTGCGCCTTCTGGATCTGGAAAAGCTCGTTTGCCCTGTTGAGGGGAAGACGCACAGCCCTGCTCTTCTCGCAGATCGCCTTCATGATTGACTGCCTTATCCACCAGACTGCATACGAGATAAAATGATATCCCTTGTCCGGCTCGAACTTATCCAGTGCAATCAGAAGACCGATGTTACCCTCATCAATGAGATCCTCAAGGGGAAGACCCTGTCCCTGGAATTTCTTGGCCACAGCAACAACAAAACGCAGGTTTGCGCTTATAAGCCTCTCCCGGGCTTTTTCATCTCCCTTCTGGGCTCTCAAAGCCAGCTGATACTCTTCGTCATGATCAAGAAGTGGAACTCTGTTGATTTCCTTCAGATATATTGAAAGGACGTCCTTCTCGTCCTGAAGTGAGGTTGTATCGTTAAGCATTCTTTTTGTCATTGCTTCTGTCTCCTTACGCATTCAATAAAGCAAAGAGCATGCCAAAAAAATACAGATTCAATTATATTGTTTTATCATAAAAAAATAATTAATTTTTAAAATTATGTAGACAATATAAAGAAAGTGTCATAATGATACAACATGCATTATTGGAACAAATTATGGGTTAAAATGACACATAAAGAAATCAGGCAGAGAGAAATGGAGTCTTTTTTTCTGAAAAATCGATCTCAACCTGACGCAGGAGATTCCACTCACCGGCTCCTGCGACATTGAAAGGCGAGTAATCAAGGCAGAGGCGCATCTCATCATAGGTCTTCCTGATAAGCCTGCACACTTCATCGCCCTCACTGAGGGAGAGTTCGAAACTCCCGCGGGAAAGAAGGAAGATACGGAACTGGTAGTAAAAGAAGGAAGAGAACTCGATGTCAAAGAAATCTTCTTCCGTACAGCGAAGGTAGAAACCTTTGACATAAGAAGATACACATGTCTCTATTTCATCTGCCAGAGCTGCCTGACGGCCTTTTTTCAAATAGATAAGACTGTTTATCTGTCTCATGTTCATCTTGATTTTTCCTCTGATACACTTTCTAGATAATAAGAAAAAACATGAACGGCAAGAGAAAAAATAAAAATTTTCACACTGTTACAAATTTTCACACTTTGCTCCCCTTGCCGATTGATTTGCTCTTGGCTATATTATCTAAGGTTGAGATGCTCAACAGATTTCATGCTTATTATATAGGAGAGAAAATATGAAGATCATTCCGCTTAATGACAGAGTACTTGTCAAAGTAAGTGAAGCTGAGGAAAAGACAGCCAGCGGCCTGTACATTCCGCAGACCAGTCAGGAAAAGACCCAGATTGCTGAAGTCATGGCAATCGGCGACAGTGAGGACATCAAGGTCAAAGTCGGTCAGAAGATCCTTCATGACAAGTATGCCGGCACTTCCGTAAAGGCTGACGGTGCTGAATACCTCATTCTCGCTGCTGCTGACATTCTTGCAGTTATCGAATAAGGAAGTCATTTCCGGTTAATTGGGCTCCGGTGGAATGAGGCTTCACCTCTCAATCCGGAGCTTTTTTTTTCAGAAAAGAAAGTTCTCGATTTTCTGTGCGAAGGAAGCGGTGTCAAGAGAATCCTCATCGGGAATATAATAGGGAGGAAGACAGTTTCTTATGGCTTCTATGTATCGTGATGTTCTTCCGTCCGCGATTATGACGACACCTCTGTCGCTCTCACTCCTGATGAGACGTCCGAGCCCCTGTTTCAGAGTGATCAGCATTTCAGGAACGGAGATGAAAAGGAAAGGTGACTTCTCTTCTTTCTCCAGCTGTCTGGAGCGTGCCCTCATTATGCAGTCCTGAATGTGCGGAAAAGGAAGCTGGGTTATAATCAGCAGACGCAGGGAATCTCCCGGAACGTCTATGCCTTCCCAGAAAGATCTCAGGCCGAATAGGATCGAGTTTTTCTCGCTGAGAAATTTTTTTCTAAGCAGATTTGTACTTGTTCCGCCCTTCTGTATGAGCAGCGGAAGCTCAATGGTATCTTTGACAAGGGCATATACCCTCTCCATCATTTCCCTTGACGTGAAAAGAACAAGAGCACTGCCTTCGCTTGCCTTCACGCTCTGTGAGATCATGTCCGCAAGATATATTGCATAGTTATCCTTGTCGCTGGCTGCAAAACGCATGAAATTTCCCTTTACAGGGAAAAGCAGCATCGCATTTGTGGAATAATCGAAAGGCGAAGGATAGAAACCCGTAACAAGATCCTGAGTGTTTCCAAGCCCCACCTGACGGAGAAAATAGTTGAAATTCTTGCCTGTCTTCACTGTTGCGGATGTGCACACAACCGTATCAAGTTTAGAAAATATGTAATCATTCAGCTTGTCTGCAACTGAAACAGGGCTGACGCACATCACTGCTGATTCATCATCAGGGGAGAATCTGTAATAGCAGACAAGACTGTCATTCTCACCATGATGATAAAAGCTGCTGAGAACTTCATGGTATTCCTCGTATTCGGAGAAAACAGAAGAAGCAAGGTTCAGATACATCTCATCCTCTCCCATGTCCTTTCCATCCAGCCCTTCAAGGAAGAGACGGAACAACCTGAGTATCTCGTCAAGCGTCACGAGAAGCTGTGAGACCAATTCTTTCTTCGTGCTGTCGAAATCTTCCTCAGTGTCGCTTACGAGACATTCGCTGAGAAAAAGCCGGCGGTCTCTGTCCGACACAAGCGATTTAAGGAGAATGCATGCTTCACTCGTGAACTGGGTGAGACTGACGCTGAAGGCTCTCGCATCATCTGCAGTTATTCCTTTTCTGAATGAAGTGATCATGTCGGCAAGATGCATGCCGTTCTTCTGCCTGTATGTCACAGTGAAAAGCTTTTTATAGCTCTCCCTCACCATCTCCCCGCTCATTGAAAGCGAAAAAAACTCCGTTGCACTTTTGTCGATATTATGACACTCGTCAATTATCAGTCTGTTGTATGAAGGAATTATGACAGACTCGTCAAATCCTTCATTCCCTGTACCTCTTATATAGCTGTCAATAAAGAGGAGCGCATGATTAGTAATGATCAGACGGCTGCTGTTCGCTTTCTGCACAGCGTTGTAATAGAAACATTTGTTTATATGCGGGCATCTCTGCTTGAGACAGGTGTCCTTGTCGCTTCTTATGTTTGATGCGAAAGATGCCCTGAGGAGTCTGTGTTCAAGTTCTTCCATTATTCCGGTTTCTGTGGTGCGGAACCATGCATAGATCTTGTCTTGCGCGCTCTCCGCCTCTTCGAACAGTTTTGACTCACGCCCCTTGAAGCTGTTGACGGCATCAAGCATTTTTGAAACACAGACATAACGCCCCCTGCCAAGAAGCAGTGCATACGGGATGTCGAGATCAAGAATTTTCTCAAGAGAGGGCAGATCCTTGTTTATGAGCTGCTGCTGAAGAGCCACATTGCTTGTCGCGATGACAGTTTTCTCCTCAATGTTGTCCCTTGCATTCACAAGAGCAACCGCAAGATAGGCATATGACTTGCCTATTCCCGTTCCGGCTTCTATGACTCCCTTGCGGTTCTCATTATAGCAGAGAGCCACATCCTCGGCCATTGAAAGCTGGTCAGGACGGTTTTCATAGGATGGAAGCTTCTGTGAAAGCTTTCCTCCTGATGCGAAAATATCCTCAAGATCGGAAAGGCTGATCACGTTCCGCTCTCCGCAGGAGATGAATATTCCTCAAGTTTCCTGTGAAGTGTCTTCCTTCCGATCTTGAGAATTTCCGCCGCACGGGTCTTATTTCCCCTGCAATAGTCTATTGTCGACATTATCAGCATCTTCTCTGCCTCATCAAGGCTCGTGCCAATTCTGATATCCACACTTCCGGCACTGCCGCATTCCGTTATCTGCGGAGGAAGGTCATCAATATCAATGACCTTGCCGCGTGCAAGCACGACACAGCTTTCAACGGTATTGCGCAGCTCACGTATGTTTCCCGGCCAGGAATAGGACATGAGAGCTTTGCGCGCGGCAGGAGAAAAACCGGCAACCTGCTTGTCATCTTCCTTGTTGAAGGTATCCAGGAATGAGGCGATGAGCAGTGCGATATCCTCCTTTCTTTCCCTCAGTGGAGGCACCTGTATGTGCACTACATTCAGGCGGTAGTAAAGATCTTCCCTGAAACTGCCTTTCTTCACTTCCTCCTCAAGATTCCTGTTTGTCGCCGCGATAATTCTGACATCGACATTGATTGTCTCATTTCCTCCCACACGTTCAAAAGACCGCTCCTGGAGGACACGCAGTATCTTGACCTGGGTTGAAGCGTTTATTTCCCCTATCTCATCAAGGAAAATAGTTCCTCCGTCTGCGAGTTCGAAACGCCCTTTTTTCTGGCTTATGGCACCTGTGAAAGCACCTTTCTCATGACCGAACAGTTCAGATTCAAGAAGACTTTCAGACAAAGCAGCGCAGTGAACCTTTATGAACGGGCCGCTGCTGCGGTTTGAAAGACTGTGAATTGCATCTGCGACAAGTTCCTTGCCGGTACCGCTCTCGCCTGTGACAAGCACAGAAGCTCTTGTGGGGGCAACCTGCTCTATGGTTTCCATCATCTTCACAAGCGGCGCGCTTTTTCCGATTATCTGATGAAAATCCTGTTTTTTCCTCAGTGTCGTTATTTCTTTTGAAAGCTTCTCATTCTGTTCCCTGATCAGTTTGTTTGACAGCGCCTTCGATACAGTGAGAATGAGATGATCCAGATCCACGGGTTTCGTGAAGAAGTCGACAGCTCCATCTCTCATAGCCTGTACCGCATCCTCGATCGAACCGTGTCCGGTGAGGACGATCACGGGAAGAGTAGGATAAGACGAATTGATTTTCTTCAGCAGCTCATAGCCGCTCATTACAGGCATTCTCAGATCCGTAATGACCAGATCGATGCTGTTCCTGTTTATTATCTTCCATGCTTCCTCACCGTCTGCGGCTTCGAATGTTTCATAGCCTTCGTCTTCAAAAGCAATCTTAAGACCGGAACGGATGTTTTTCTCGTCATCAACAATAAGAATGTCAGCCATCGCTCATCTCCTCCAGAGCAGTTCTCTCGTCACTCGGCACGGGAAGGGTAAGCGTGAAAGTCGTCCCTTCCCCTACTGTGCTTTCGACACTTATATCACCGCCGTGTTCTTTCATTATCTTGTACACAACAGTCAGCCCAAGACCTGTGCCGCTCGCCTTTGTAGTGAAATACGGCTCGAATATCTTGCTCATCTTGTCTCTTTCGATACCGCATCCGGTATCCCTGATCATGATCTTCACATTATCTCCGTCGCTTCTGGCACAAATATCAAGGCGCCCTCCTCTTTCCATGGCATTCATGGCATTTTTTATCATGTTGAGCAGAGCCTGCCTGATGTAGTTAGCATCCAGCATGAGCTGTGGCAGGAAAGGCTCAACCTTCACGATGAACTTTATTCCGTGCTCTTCAAGTTCAGGACGTACAAACTCCTCAAGCGAGGAAAGAAGAGGCTCAAGACGCTGTTTTTTCAGTTCAACATTCATGGGGCGCACTGCGAAAAGAAAGTCGACGGCAATTCCGTTCAGATGTCCGATCTCTTCTTCAAGGACATTCGTATACCGTTTAGCCTCTTCTCCGGTGAGACTTCCCTTCTTCTCGAAAGCTTTCCTGAGCAGCTGGAGATGTATCTGCATTGCGGCAAGCGGATTCTTTATCTCATGGGCAATACCTGCGGCCATGGTAGTCATTGAAGCAAGAGACTCGCTTCTTCTGAGCCTGGTCTCCTTCCTCTTTTCCTCTGTAATGTCCTGCACGGAAAGATCGAGATACACACCGTCCTCCGTTGCAAGCCTTCTGTTGGAAAGAAGGATTATCCTTATTTCACTGCCCGCCTGGAAGTAGAATTCCTTTTCATCCTCTTCGCTGCCGATGCTAAGTTCCCTGAGATAGCTCATCACCTCATCATCCGTGATTATTTCATCAAGACGATGGCCTTCTGCACGTCCGAGATAGAGTCTGTTTGACGGAAGAAGCGTGAAGAAAAGAGTATTCGCATAACGGATTATGTCATCTGAGAGAACGCAATGCCCTGTCTTTCCGCTTTCAAGAAGCGCCTCAAGCATTTCCGACTCCCTCATCTGAAGAGCGATCAGCCTTTTGATCTCTTTTTCCGGCATGCTGTCAATTTTGCTTACAGCCTTCTTAAGCAGTCTGTTGCTCATAATGCAAGTATCCCCCTGTGAATATTCTCGAGCATGATGCGTCTGTTCTGCGCATAAACCCGGGAATTGCTGAAACACCTGCTGACAAGACAGAGTGTCTGATCACATAATACCGTATCCAGGCGTCCCTGTCGGAAACCATCCTCCACAATGGACAATATCCTCTCAAGGAAAATACGCCATGCGGAAAAACTGTCAAGAAAAGCGCACAGGCTGTTCATCTCATCGTTTGTAAGCGCCTCCTTCCTGACAAGAAGACGGTGGACGAACTCCTCGGCAAATATGTTCAGCTGGTCAAGATCAAGACCGGATGAGATAAGGAAGAATTCTTCCAGATCACTGCCCTCCCTTCTGAAAGTGTCGCGGATGAGAGCATGCTGCTCACGGGCGGAGACAGATGGAAACACATAATGTCTGACACGAGAGAGGATAGTATCAAGGATACGTCCGGGATTACTGGAAATAAGAATAATGTATGCACCTTCAGGCGGCTCTTCCAGCAGCTTGAGAATCGAATTGACGGCACCAGTGCTCACGTCCTCGATATTCTCAAGGATCACTATCTTGTTCTGCTCCCTGTTCTGCTGCAGATAAGACTGGATGAGTCTGATCTGGTCTATTGTGAAAAGAGATGACTTCTTTCTGGCAAGGTAAAAGCGGTCGCAGGCCTTGTCGAATGAAGCAAGGAATGACGAGACAGCCTGTCTGTCATCTGCCTCGGGCTGTTCCATAAGAAGAGATGAAAGTTCGCCTGCAGCAGTGAAAGCATCCTTATCGCTGTTTGAATAAAGGGCTTCATGATAAGAGAGAAGCATCACTCTTGCCTCATGCACGAGATTCATGAAAGCCTGTGAGGTCATATCCTTTTCATAGAGATTTCTCAGCGCTCTGATGCGCATGCTGCTCTCACGCGATGAGATGACAATCAGGCTGGCACTGTCAAGTGTGTCGTATTTTCCGCTTTCCCCGCACAGGTTCAGAGCGAGTTCCAGGGCAACAGTCATTCTGGATGAATATTCGCAGCCTGAAAAGAGAATGGAACGGGCCAGTGTGCCGCTCTTCATCTCTTCTTCAAGCCTCAGGGCAATCTGTTTCTGGGTTCTAGCTGATCTGAGTAAAGGCATTCACCCCTTCCTGTGCTATGCTTTCAAGAGCAGAGATTGTCTGCGGTAGCAATGGATTGATGATCTTTGTCACTATCAGCGATGAGCCTAGAATGCCGGACAGGTCGAAGACAGGCTGTATTGACAGCAGATAAATGATCACTGAGAAAACAAGAAGCGAGAACACAAGCCCCCAGATGAAACCGAGTATGTTGTCAATAACGCCGAGCTTGAAAGTCTCGACAATCTTCCTTGCCATTTTCCCGACAACAACAATGAGAAGGAAACCCGCAAGCGCAAGAACGATGAAACTTATCACAGATGCGCCGAATTCAGGGAACGAAGAGGGAAGAAGCGTCGAGACATGAGGCGAGAGAACGGATGTAAACATAACTGCGACAAGCAGGCCAACAGCAATGCCCACCCATTTTGAAAGTTCCATCACAAAGCCTTTTATGCAGCAGAAAACAGCACTTACCATTGTGAAGACGAAAATCACGATATCGACGACACTGAGTGCCGCTCCTCCGATTTCAATCATATAAAACTCCTTTGACAAGAGATGCGATTGAAGCAGCCGCATCTTCTTTTTTCAGTTTATAAGCATTCTGTCCGGTTACAGTGTTATCATCCATCAGATGAGAGACTTTTTCAAGAAAGCCGGCCTTGTCTCTCAGAACAAGTGCCGCTCCCCTTTCCTCAAGCCATGAAGCATTCTCGATCTGATCCCCCCTGCTGCCTTCACGGCCGAGCGGAACAAGCAGGCTTGCCTTGCCCAGAGTGCACAGTTCGCTCACGGTGTTGGCGCCGCTGCGCGAAATGACAAGCCGTGCCTTCTTCATGATGAGGGGAAGATCCTCTCCTATGAATTCCCTCTGTTCATAATTCTCCCTCCGGATGGAGAAATCTCCCTGTTTGCCCGCCTGATGGACAACATGCCATCTGGGGCACAGTTCATCAAGATGTTCATAAACAAGACTGTTGATCTCGCCGGCTCCCGTGCTGCCGCCGAGAACCAGGATAAGATCTGGAGACTGTGGAATATCCTGATGAGACAGAAAGGCAATCTCACGCCTCACGGGATTGCCTGTATATATGTATTTCTTCCCGTCGGCAAGAGGAGAATCAAAGCCCAGACAGACAATGCCGGCAAAATGTGAGCATATCCTGTTTGCAAGTCCCATTGAACAGTCAGACTCATGTATGACGATCCTGATCTTAAGAGCGGCTGCCGCAAGGCAGACCGGAACGGAAACATAGCCGCCTTTGGAGAAAAGCACATCAGGTTCTTCCTTTCTCAGGATTGAAAGTGACTGGAAGAATCCAGCTGCTATCCTGAAAACATCCGTGAAATTCTCACTGGAGAAATAACGGCGGAGCTTTCCTGTGCTTACCGGATAGAATCTGAGGCCATGGGCTCTGACATATTCCGCCTCGTTTTCCTTTCTGGAGCCGATATAAAAAGCATCAAGATCATTCATCTGCTCTTTAAGCTCCTGATAAACGCTCAGAGCAGGAATGACATGCCCCAGTGTGCCACCTCCGGTAAATGCAATCTTCATGCTTTTTAAGGTACTCTTCAGTTTCTTGTGTGTCAATTAGACACAGCCCTATGTTTTAATGACTCACTGAATGCCTTTCCTTTAACAATCGTTTTTTGTATTATATGCCTCATATGGCTAAGAATTTTTTTGCCGCCCTCTTTGGCGGAACAAAACACGATAAGGATATGAAGAGGCTCAACCCCATCGTTGCGGCAGTGAATGCCGAGGCAGGATGGGCTGCAGAACTGACTCATGAAGACATGGTCAGACAGACAAATGAATGGAAAGCACAGATCAGAGATGGAAAGACTGCTCTTGACTTGATTCTTCCGAAAGCTTTCGCCCTTGCAAGGGAAGCAAGCTGGAGAGTACTGGGTGAAAAGCATTATGATGTGCAGATTATGGGTGCGGTTGTTCTCCACCAGGGTGATATTCTCGAGATGAAGACAGGCGAAGGAAAAACACTCACATGCGTTCCCGCCGCTTACCTCAATGCTCTTAGCGGCAACGGTGTTCATGTTGTCACCGTCAATGACTACCTTGCAGGAAGAGATGCTTCCTGGATGGGCCCGGTCTATTCATACATGGGTCTGACAACAGGCGTCATCTTTGCAAATCAGGACAACGAGTCAAAGAAAAAGGCATATGAATGCGACATCACATACGGCACCAACAATGAGTTCGGCTTTGACTATCTGAGAGACAATCTGAAATGGAGAATGCAGGACAAAGTCCAGCCGAAACACAACTTCTGCATTGTCGATGAAATAGACTCGATCCTCATCGATGAGGCCCGCACTCCCCTCATAATCTCAGGCCAGGCTGATGATGATTCAAAACAGGTAAAGGCTGCCAACAGCATTGTGCACTTCCTCAGGGAATGCGAGAAGAATCCCGAAACCGGCGAATACTATGAACTGACAAAAATGGAAATGCTCGACAGAAAGGCAGTTGAGGCTTTTGACGAGAGAGGCGATTACAGGATCGATGAGAAGGCGAAGAACATCACTTTCACAAAACAGGGCATAAACAATCTTGAAAGGATACTGAAGTCACAGGGACTGCTTGTCACATCAACAGATGAGAACGGAAATGACACAACAAGCATATATGATGACGGAAATTTCGAGCTGATCCATTACTGCACCGAGGCCGTGATCGCCCACCGCCTTTACGAGAAGGATGTGGATTATGTCGTCCATGACGGCATTGTCGAGATCGTCGACCAGTTCACAGGCCGCATCCTGTCCGGAAGACGTTATTCTGGAGGCCTCCATCAGGCAATAGAGGCAAAGGAAGGCGTGAAGATACAGGGTCAGTCAAAGACTTTCGCCACCATCACATTCCAGAACTTCTTCAGGATGTATGACAAGCTTTCCGGCATGACCGGTACTGCAGATACGGAAGCCAATGAATTCAAGCAGATCTATGATCTTGATGTTGTTGTTGTTCCGACCAACAAGCCTGTGAGAAGAGTCGACCTTCCCGACCTCATCTATTACAACGAGGAGATGAAGTTCAACGCAATTGTCGAGGAAGTCAGGAAGATCCATGCCACAGGCCAGCCTGTGCTTGTAGGTACGGTCTCAATAGAGAAATCCGAACTGCTTTCAAAGATGTTCCGCCGCGCCGGTATCCAGCATGAGGTTCTCAATGCAAAGAACCATGCGCGAGAGGCTTTCATCATAGGCGAAGCCGGACGCAAGGGGGCCGTCACCATTTCCACGAACATGGCAGGACGCGGTACGGATATCAAGCTGGGAGGATCCCCTGAGCATCTTGCAATGAAGAAAGTCGGCAGCGAGGCTGAGCCTGAAGTCCTCCGACAGGCTGTAAAGGACATCATGCCGCAGTGGAAGGAAGCGTATGAGGAAGTAAAGGCACTGGGAGGTCTTTACATCATCGGCTCGGAGCGTCATGAATCAAGACGTATCGATAACCAGCTCAGAGGCCGTTCCGGCCGCCAGGGTGATCCCGGTTCATCACGTTTCTTTGTCTCCATGGATGATACTCTCATGCGCCTTTTCGCATCCGATACAGTCAAATCGATTGTCGGAAAGCTCGGTATGACGGACGGTGCCCCCATCGAGAACAAAATGCTTACCAATGCAATTGAGAAGGCTCAGGAAAGAGTCGAGGAAAGGAACTTTGAAATCAGGAAAAGACTCCTTGACTATGATGATGTTCTCAATGAGCAGAGAAACTACATCTATGAACAGAGAGACGAGATCATCACAAGCGATGACCTTCCCTCACGTATCAAGACAAACTGCAGGATCTTTACGGAGAGCCTATATGATGAGACACAGAAGGAGGGAGCGGCAAAATACAGAGAAGCGCTTCAGAGAACATTCACGACAAGTTTTGATCTGACTGATGAGGAGTACAAGTCAAAGCCTGTCGACACAGTCGTTGACAGGATAAATGCAATCCTTGATGCCAAGGAAAAGCTCATCGGAAAGGAGAACTTCAATCTTTTCATCCGCTCCCTGTATCTCAGGAACATTGACAAGAGATGGATCGATCACCTTGATGTGCTTGATGAGATAAAGGATGCTTCCCAGCTCAAGAGTTATGCACAGAAGAATCCTCTCATCGAGTATAAGAACGAGGCAAGTGATGCTTATGACAAGATGCTTGATGAGATTAGTGAGAACGTCTGCCGTACTGCTGTCGCCGCAAAGTTCGTCCTCAGGACTTCAAGCCGTAGTCCGCAGAATTCAAAGCTCACCCTCTCCCGTCCTCAGATCAATGCACAGGCAAGTCAGAATGCCGCAAAGCCTCATGTGACTGACTCCGCAATGAAGACAACCACAGTCGTGCGCACCACGCCGAAGATCGGACGCAATGATCCCTGTCCATGCGGAAGCGGAAAGAAATACAAGAACTGCTGCGGCAGAAATGTGTGAGACCTGAAAAAACTCACATAACATAACATAAGGAGCTTCGCTGTGAGGCTCCTTCTCATTTTCACGCACATGACCTGAATGTCAACCTGCATTTACTTTTTCAATTGTCCCTGACGAAATCATAAAAAATCCGGCAGAGCAATATACTGTCCTTCCGGATTGAATAATAATTTGCTTATGCGAAATCAGAAGTAGCGAATAGCATATATTTTCTGAGACGACGCATTAGATACTGTGGCTTCTATGAGCGTAATATATCCGTCTAAATCTCCAGAAGAATATACATAGTAATAATTATCCGTGTCATATTCAGAAGATGTCACTAACCATTCTTCAGATCTCATTAATTTTGCCTCGTCAACACTTGGAAGATACCAGTCGTCATAACCTTTGTACTCAGCGCTGTATACAGCATCAGGTGCATACCATTCTTGTTTGGAGTCGCCCTCTTCATAATCATAAACATTCTCTTTTCTGTTATTCACAAGTAATTCCGTATTCCTCTTTCCTTCACCTATTTCTCTACGTGTACAATCAGCATTGTCATATCTTGTTGTTCCGTTTACATAAAGATTTTGACCGTATGAGCTTAATCTGAAATAGCCTAAGCAGGCATAAGCATAATCAGAATCGCCAAAAGTAAAAACACCGTTACCATCATGCGCAAGTTGATACGGACTCTGTTCAATGAACCGCCAGCCATCATCTCTTACGCTTCCTTCGTCATAGATGATATAACCACCGGCAGGTCCTGTAATAATGAAATCAAGATCAATTACATTAATTGCAGATTCAATTCCTTTTTCATCACGTACCTGAATAATAAACTTTTTTGATTCGAATATATCTTCAGCTTCCTCAGATGAAAGCATGATAGAAACATCTTCAGAACAAATTGAATTCCAGGTTGCATTGAATATTTCATTCGGATCTATAGAATACCTGTAGTCAACAATCTTCTTACCATTCAAAGACTCAACATGAAGGTTTATTGAATCCGTCACAGATAATGCATAATCCCCATCAATTGCCAAGAAAGGTTTTTCATCCCATGTAACATCATATGCAATATAGTTTTCCCCCTGATAACCAACGACAGGACTCTCATTCTGAAGCCAGTCATCATATACAATCTTTGTCAGATCAAAATCATCATAATAGTCATATATGAATGAAAGATCTGCATTTTCACCTTTACTATTGAGTTCGATTGTATTTGTCTTACCCCAGTAGTTATAAGAGAAATCGAATTCTTCTGTAATTTCACGTTTGAACTTACTGACTATTTTTTTTATTGAATTATAGTATCCAGAAAAAAATGGTAAATTATTAGTGTAATCCGCAGTAATGTTAATTTGTGAATCTGTATAATTGTTGTTCCCTGAATCAAATGTATAATTCAAGTGTGAGATGATAATTTCACCACAATTATCAAACGTATTCGAATACATTGAAATTCCATATCCGCTCCAGAAACTGATATGTGCATAATATGAGATATAATTATTAATGATATAAGTATGACAATGAAAACCATCATTATGGATCTCAATATCAGAAGTTCCATACATAGTATTGCTGATAAAATATGCTTCGGAAACATGCAAATTATCATAATATTTTATATAATTAGAATTTATCACGTTATCGCTGATTATTGCATCATCAATGATGTAACAATCTCCAACAATATTGCTTTCTTTCAGAATTCCCGAAAAATCAGACAAAGAACCACGTTGAGGAGTTTCGTAATAATCACCAGATGTAAAAGGTCCAGTTATCGAAGAATCCTCAACAAACAGATTTCCCTGAAGACCCTGCTCACAGTTCTGGATCTCAACGTATCTCAGGAGATTACCGGAAACATACTGAGGATCATAGACAGTGCCTGAATATGAAATATTGTCACTTACACCGTTTATGCCCCTCCATGTACCTTCACCATCCTCAACTCCATGGAATACGATATGTTCATCTTCTGTACCATCCGCAATGATCGTACCTTCCACCTGAATTCTGTACGGCCCCGCGAACTGGATTTCTGTTCCTGCTTCAATAGTAAGTGTCTTACCCTTTTCAACCATTATGTTGCCGACAACAAGATATGGACTCATTTCCTTTGTCCATACAAGATCGTCATCGAGAAGCACACCGGAGACTTCCTTCTTCTGATCGGTAAGACGAACTTCAGCCTTAACCATATCCGAAATATTGCCCGCAGTATCCTTAACCCTGATGAATACACTCTTAAGTCCGTTGCCGCTTTCAAGCTCACGGTCAAATGAGGCATAATAATCCTCCCAGTCGACAAGACCGTCAAGAGACTCATCATAAATCACCTGCATTTCAGATATACCGCTGCCTTCATCCAACGCATCAACATGGATTGTGACATCCTTATCTGCGGCGGTACTTGCTCCATTGTTGATCCTGACGGAATTAATCACAGGAACCGTCGTGTCCACCAAGGTGACATCATTCAATTTCTTCGTCTCAAGCGGTGTCAGACCGCTGACTGTCATATACTGGCTGTCCCAGCCTTTCTTAGTGAATGTGACACTATGCTCGCCTGTTGAGATAAGATTGCCTATGTAATAGTAACCGGTTGAATCCGTTGTAGTAGTAAGGATGCCTTCCTCGCCTTTTGTCTCAACAGAAACAGTGACACCTTCAAAATAATCCAGACTGTCAAGATATACATAACCTTCAATGTTTGATGAATTCGGGATTATCCTGATCGTATCAAGGTCGAGAACAGGACACGGGACTGCCGTGAATTTCACTGTTGCTGTAGGAGTATTGGCCCTTTCAACAATGAGAGTATGCTCACCAAGCGGTATATGGGAGAAAATAAAATCACCAGTACTGTCTGTAATCACTTCAGTATTCGCAATGTCATCAAAATATACACGCGCACCGGAATCATCATCAGCGCCGGCAACATCGATATGACCGCAGACTGTGATTGCAATTGCGGAAAGTTCCTTTTCAGGCACAGAGTACGCACCTTCAGTCAGTACTGTTATTGTCTGACTGTCTGATGCGGTCTCGAAATCTACATGCGAGAAACGTACGCCTCCTGCATAGTTTGCGGATGGAACGCTCATTGTCCAAATGCCATTCTCATCAGTCTGGGCTGTATATGAAGTTCCGACGAGCTCTACAAGTGTTCCGCTGTGATCAGTATAGCCTTCAAGTTTGACAATACCTGTGATTTCACCCTTGTCTATTAAAAGAGTAACTGTTCCAAGATCCTTAAGAGTATCGGTAACGACATTGACAGTCTCAAGCGTCACAGTACCGTACCCGACGCTGCTGAGTGTGATAAGATATTCACCGGGTTTCATGCCGGCAAGAGAATAATTTCCATCACTGTTCGAAAGCGCTGAATATATTAAAGTTGGATCGCTTAAGGATGTTGCTGTGATAGTCACCCCGGAATGATCATCTTTGAGTTCGAGAGTAACATTGCCGGTAACACTTCTCACTCCCACCTTCAGAACGACATTCTCTTCAAGACTCACATCTCCAGGCTTGATGAAAAAATTAGCGGTCTTAGAAGAAACATAACCGTCTTTGGATGCCTGAAGAAAATATGTTCCCGGAGCAACATCGTTGACAATGAAATTCCCGCTCTGGTCAGTAACAGCTGTATAGCTGTTGTGGTTTCCATCCGTAAGAAGTATTGTGATACCTTCAAATGAGGCGGCTCCCTCCAGCTGAACATTTCCTCTGAATGTAGCTACATTCTTTTTCAATGAGAGCATTGGAACTTCACTCACGTAGCCAAGTGTAACATCTGCAGGAACCGGCAAACTCTGCAGATAACCGCTTGCTGATGCAGTGACCAGATACTGTGCAGCCTTGTCAACTCTGATTGAGAAAGAACCGTCACTTCCTGTAACGACGGTATATGTAAGCTGATTTTTAAGATCCGTACTTGTTGCAGTAACTGTTATTCCTGAATGCTGTTCCTGTCCTTCAAGAAATACTTTTCCCGTAATAAAGCCGTATGCAGGAGTCAGCGATATGTCGCTTAAAGAAGTTATCTGACCTGAAGAGACAGCTATGGATGTCTTGAAAGTTGTATATCCGCTTGCCATGAATGTCACTTCGTAATCTCCAGCGATGACATTTTTCAGAACATAGCTACCATCACTTCCTGTTACAGTCGAATAGCGGTATGACGAGTTTTCAAGCAATACAGTCGCATTCTCAAGTCCTCCTTCAGAATTAGTGATCCTGCCGCTGACCTGTCCTCCGTTTGCCTGAATCACGATATCATTGACCAAAGTATCCGATGGGGATTTGACTTCAACTGATGTGATTTTTGCCGACTGGAAAACAGAAGTGGATGGTACAAACTGAAGTGTATATGTTCCATCCTTCAGATTATTGATCACAAACTGACCGTTCTCATCACTTGTAGTCGTGCCTCCGCTGACTGTCACGTCAGACTCATTGACAGCTGTTACAGTCACAGCAGGATAAGGAGAATTCTGTATTCCTTCAAATGCAAGCTGTCCTATGATCGAGGCGGTCGCAGGCTGAAGAATAACAGCTCCTGCATGGACAATATTCTCTTCATCGGATTCATCGATTATTAGGCTTACATCAGTTCTGTATGCTGTTGTGAACCCGTCTCTCATAAAAGCGAGTCTGTGTACACCTTCAGGTACTCCTGTTATTGTGTAGTTTCCGCTGCCATCCGTTTTGGCCATATATGAGGTTCCGGGAATGAACACATCCGTTCCTGTGAAATCACTCTCGCCTTCAAGCTTAACATTCCCGCTTATTGTTCCTGTCTTCTTTATATTCACAACCCCGATATTGTCGCCGATGATGATTGTCGCATAAATCTTGTCTTTTTTAGCACCATATGCATGGCCGTTACCATTATTATTGATACCGCGTGATACAGAAGAAAACGGTTCAGTTGAGAAATACAAAGTATAAGGAACATCCTCGGACAACCCGCTTATTGAGAAATTTCCATCTGATGCTGTCGTATACTGGTTGCCTGTTTCGGACACAAGAATATATACAGAATCGGACTGTGCCTCCTGAGGAATCATCACTCTGCCTTCAATGGTCGGTGATGAACGGAAAGCAGGTTCCTTAATTTCACTCTTGCATGAAATTCCGAAGAAAGCGATTATTAATACCAGTATTGCAATTATTGATTTTCTCATTGTGCATTGTCTCCCCTGAATCATCTATCTGATTGTCATACCATAACTTGAATATGTCAATGTATTCCTCGGTCAAAAACTGTAAAGTATCTGAAATGAACGGAACGGCTAATATAAAAATTAATTAAATTAAAAGAAATAACTATCAAGAACGGAGCTTATTGCAAAAAAATTTGATTGAAAGCATAGTATTGCATATTCTATTTACCACTGAATATATGAATTCATAGTGCAGCAGTTCATGAACTGTATTCACAAACTGCTGCATAAATTAAATTTCAGAATGTATTATTCCCCTCAGTCCCAGTAAAAATCTTCATCGTCAGGGGTATTGCCGCAGTTGTCGAATATATAAGCCTTCTGCTCTTCTCTCCACCATGCATCTTTGGCAGCTATAACGCAGGTATTGCAGTACCAGCCGGGATCAAGAGTTTCAGGAAGACGGGGATCTCCGTCATCATAGTATTCAACTCCTGTATAATCTGAATAATCTCCGATATCATGCATGATACGGTGATCAATATTATTGTCATTCACCCCGCACCTTGCACATGTATGCATTTCCTTTTTTCCGTTCTCATTCATACAGTAAAGTTCTCCTTTTTGTGGTTTGTTATCCAGTCAAGCAGATCAGCAGAATCCATCAGATCGGATGCAACAGCAAATCCGGTACTGGCAATATCCTCATCACTGCAGATGATCTTTATTCCATTGACTTCAAGGAACGTCATCATTGCAAGCATGCCGATCCGTTTATTGCCATCTGCAAATACATGATTCTTGATCAGGGAAAAACCAAGCTGAGCAGCTTTTTCCTCAATGCTTCTATAGAGATCCTTTCCCTCAAACGTCTGCCAGATTCCGTCTGCTGCAGAATCAAGAAGCGATTCATCAACAAGACAGTATGAGCCTCCTGTCTCATCAATCAGAAGTTTATAAATTGAAAGAATAGTTTTAGTCAATATCCGTATCATTTTGCCATCTCAATAAAAGCAGTCATATGTTCCTTCAGTATTCTCTCGGCAGTCTGTATGATTCTTTCGTTACTGCTTAGAAATCTGACATAAGGTTCTGTATTACTTGTGAATCTGCAGGCCAAAACATCCTCATTATCTTTCACCATCACCTCATCAGGTGCGATAAGTACCGCATCTCTTTTTCTGAACATGATCCTGCTGCATAGATCAGAACTGAGTTTTGAGGAGATCCTTATTTCAAAAGTTTTCTGGACTACCGGAGTTATGACGTCAGCAGAAACATATTTTGTTGCAGCAAGTATTGTGACAAAATCTTTGTCTGCAATCTTCTGAAGCACAAGTTCGAAATCTCTGCTAATCGGAGAATAAGAAAAGCCATACATCTCATCTAAAATCACAAGAAGATACTGTCTTCTTTTTTTAAACTTGAGTGAAAACGATTCATCTTCAAACCGTTTGAGAAAATCAAGCGTGTGCCTGTTGGCTTTTGCCTGAACTTCAAAGCAGCTCATTCCTGCATTTTTTATCAGTTTTCGAATATGTTTTCTCACAACTGAGAGAATCTTCATCCTCATCACGTTGTCACATCCGCCTATGAGTATATTCCCGTCAGATTTGAGTGGATATTTCAGCTTTTCATCAAGAATATCTGTAAGCTGTCTGTCAAAGTGTTTCATTAAATATCTCCTCTCATTTTCCTGTAAAGAACATCAAACGGTGTCTCTCCATTTGAGTTTTTCATATTAAGGAGGCTGACAGGCAGGTAAAAGCTACAATCACGGATGAGATGTTGCACGGAAGATGTCCGCGATCCTTTGAAAAGAATATGAACAACATTGTTTCCCTCTGAATCGGTTATGTTCACATCGGCCCCCAGTTCAATAAGCTCTTCAATGCATTCCGGATAATCACTGTTTGCCAGATAGAAAATTGCTGCCCGTCCATGATTGTCTTTTGCATTAATGTCTTCGGGAGAAGAAATGAGGTAACGATATAGTTCCGGTGGATAATTCTCATTTCTGACAGCCGACATCAGCGGAGTGCAACCGTATTTGTCAGTTCTTTTCAGATAAGATGGGTGGACGATCTGATTCAGGATCTTTTCATCCACTTCTTCAAATGATATGTAGGAAATAAAAGCCTTGTAACCTTCTTCACTTCCAGGCTTCAGCATACCGTGCTCAAATATCTCTGAAAGGATTTCCTGATTCTTAACAGGATATGAATCTATGAAAGATATTGATTGCGGATAATGCTCAAGCAGAAGGTCAAAGCCGTAAGAATTATCAGAGCTGGCTGCAACGTTGATGAACCACTTCAGATTATCCTCGCTGAAACATTCCCCAGGAAGAACCTCAATGCATGTTCTGACAGCTTTTTTGAATGCTATATTCTTTATTATTGCCTTTACAAGATAATCAGTATTTCCAGCTTCACTCTTATCAACAGCAAGTTTAATAAAACAGGACAGCCAGTCATCAAGATATGAGAGAAAGCATGGCCTGAATTTCTCATCAGCATAGACATTGTACGGAATCCTGTAACATGAATAATTTGTTGAAATGACGTTAATGAAATATGCAACAGCTGAAATTAAATCTACATAAATATCTTTTTCCGATTTATCAGAAGTCTTCTTCTTGATACTCAGAAGTTCTTCAGGAGTTCCGTTAAATGGGTTGATTTCCAGTTCCATTCTCGAAAAACTGAATCCGTTATCAAACAGAACCCTGATAACTTCAACAGACGCCATCTCCTTCAATGCAAAATCCACAGGAGAACTGCAGTCATAGAAGTCAGAGGATTTCAGCTCTGGCAATCTCTTCAGTACAACCTCAGCAAGCTGTGGGTTATCACATCGTATTGCTGTGACAAGAGCTTCTCTCAGGAAGAGTTCTGACGGTGACTGATCGTTAATGTGAGCCATGTAATAGTTTTCAATCTGTTTATTCATGGCCTCATGATAAATCAATAAATGTACAAATTAATGTGCATATAAAAATTTTATTCTTTTTTTCCGTACCACTTATAAACCGCCAATGTATCTTCCAGAGAAGAGATAATATCTTCCCTCAATTCCTTTGGTTCAATCAGTTCTGCTTCCGCCCCTAGAGACAGTACCCATCTTTCAAGCAGATACCTACCAGATGTTCTGACAGTAAAGAGATAACCATTATCAATCTTCTTGATATTTACAGAATCCGGCCAATCCCGCTCCGCCTCATATGACCCCTGACTTTCAGATAATTTGACTACAGCAGTGAATTCTTCACTGTCACTGACAATTCCAAATGGATCATCCAATGCTTTATTTATATCGATCCGAGGTTCTGGACGAGGTGTATCTAGTCTGGATAATGGCTTTGTTATTCTGGTTATCCTTGGAACTGATATCGTGTAAGTCAGTCCGTCTTCTTGCATGACAAGGCAGTATACACCACCCATATTCACAAAACATTTAAGCGGATAAAGCCTTCTAGTTTTCCCATTATATTCTATAAAAAGCAAGGATTCAACTTCCTGCGCACGCAACAAAATCAGTAAGTTTCTGACATTATCGAGAGAAAAATACCCTTTGGCACCAGAAGGTTCTACAGTTATCTCTCCGACAAGATTCCTTATATTAGAGATGAAATTCCGGTCTGCAGCAGAAACAAGAGGCGAAAAGCTGGCTGTTGATTCAATCATGAATCCCAGGAGCAGCCGGTCATCATCAGAAAGCACCTTCTGGATGAATCTTGAACGGAAGTTCTTCCAGTCTTCAGGCTCTATTCTCTGTACAGTTTCCCTCCCGCTCTTTCCCCTCTTTTCATCGGTTGCAATGACAGTCATGCCGAAATGAGTGAATATGTTCTGGAAGTCTCCATAGATACTCGATCTGGATGAATAGCCGAATCTGTTATCTTCAATCAGTTCCTGAACAGTTACCCCGTTATCAGAGGCAAGAAGAGATGCCAGATTTAATAGTTTTATGAATGTTGTCATGAAATTCCTTCTATAATATCATCAAGTAGTTTTTTTAAATCTTCCTTGTTTTTAAGGACCATATTCTGAGAATTTTGATAAATACATCGAGTTTCGTATTTTTTTTCATTTTCCAAAATATCGATTATATCTTCTTTTTGATATACATAGTATTCTTCTTCCGTAATAATTACTCCAGGAGTTGTCATATATAATACTTTTCCTTGATAAGTAAATTTTACATAGCAAAAATCTATGTAATATCCCCAGACAACAAGATGATTTTGATTTTCATCAAAACTTACCTTACTTAAATCAGTAATATTTTTTTTACTGTCATTGTAATTTGTAATATCATCACCTTTATAATCAATTACACGGAAGTAATCTCCATCTGGATGAATAATTTCCTTCGTTACTTTGAAGAACTTTGTAATCTGATTGTTCTGCTTTTTATTATCATATTTCCATCCATCAGCATCCCAATAGATATAGATTTTCTGGCCACTTTTTATTCTTGTAAAAACGGGTATTTCGTTATGTAAATTCCAGGAATACCACACAATTTTGAAATCAGAATGTTCACTCATCATCCATTTGATGAACCAATTACTGTCAATTAATGATTTCCGGATAATATCTGATCTCTGGCTTTCACTTTTTTTAAAAACTATAGAACAAAGATTTTTTGCAGAAAGTAAACCATCAACTATTTTGCGATAGTCGGCATTATAGACTCTATCATGGATTCCTCTAAAAATCCTATTCTTCCAATGTTCTCTTGAAGTATTAAAGTATAATTCGTCCCAATCCCATGGAGAAAGCTTGACGTATGCAGTGACAATTGCGTCACTATAATCACTGTTTATTCCTTTTTCATCAAACCATCTGGCAAAATTTTCCCGTTTAGTTATGAAATTATTCCAACATATATCTTTTGCATTGTAGAACAGAAAATCAATTCTTCCATCCGCAAAAGCTGTACTTTCAGCTTCTTCTACTTGTTCAATGGAAACCTTCTTATCCTTAATAATTGCTTTTGCTTTTTTATGTTCTTCTTCATATTGACTGATGTTACTTAGATTTTCATTCTCATCTTTGGCAAGGAAAGATAAAATATCGGAAGCATTGGCCAATAGTTCGTTGAAAATCAACTTCAATGCTGATGCAACATCGCTACTATTCCAAATAAGGTTTGCACAAACTCTCATCCATTGTCTGTTTTGTTTACCGTTTGCAAGAGTAATCAAATATGAGAACATCAACGCATGTGTCTTTTCTTTACCTTGTTTATCTGTCCAAATAAAAAGATTATTATTATTTTTCTGTTTTGTATACTTTGGGCAAAGAGATTTGTATTCCTCTTCTATTAACTCCAAGTCAGAATCTGCAAGAACATCTATCAAAGACTTTAACACATTTAATTCTGATTTTTTCTTTTTATATTCTACATATAATGATGTAGAAAGCAATTCAGGTTTGAAAAAATCAACTTCAGGTTCTTCTTTCGATTTTGAAATTTTCTGGAACGAATCAAACATGAGACTGATCAAATTCTGGAAAGCCTCTTCATAGCTTTGGGACATTTCATTATTTTGGGAATGATTTTTGTAATACAGGAAAAAGCGTTCAGCAACTTTATCATATTTTTCTGAAAATTCTTTCTCATCTTTACTAAAGAAAAAAGATTTGAACTTTTCCAACGGCGTTAACGTCTTTCCTCTTGCATTCATCCTCCAGTAAATATCCGGGGTAAGCGAAATATCATTAGGAATAAAGAAGCGTATGTTTTCCATTCTTTCTATATATTGATGGATTTTATCTTTTTTAAGAGAATTATCTATTCTCTGCAGAATCTCGTTAACAGTAATATTCATGCCTTTTACTGATGCATTTTTTGATTCGCTCATACAAATCATTCGACCTGAAACAATTTCTTTACAGTATTTGGCAGCTTCATCCCGATTAGCATATGTGAATTTTTTTAAATAATCCTCACATTTCTGTTCTGCTTTAAAATAAAGGCAACAATAAACAAGAAATACTGTTGTAAGACGTTGTTGTCCATCAAATGGAAACAGCTCGTTTTTATCAGTTACAGAACCATATATAAAATCAAGATCCAGATGATTGTCCGATCCGTTAAGAAAACGGAATATTTCATCCAAGAATTTTTTTCTTACATATATTGATTGTACATCTGTTCTACCTTGGGCATATTCCCTCTGAAAATCGGGAATGACAATAGCTGTTTTCTCAAGAATATTCTTTAGACTTAGTGCATTATTATTATTTTTAAATGGAAGAACTGGTACATTACCATAACAAGGTTTATTATCAGATAATCTGTAGGATTCTGTATAGCAATCGATTTTAAAGCACTTACTCAGAAATGAATCAACTTTAGTCTTTATATCATTCTCATAACTATCATATTCATCTTTCAACCAATTCCCACTTTTGCTAATCTTGTATGCATATGAAGTCCCATCTAGCAGATGTTTAGAGACATTATTGGCTTTTTCTTGTTTTTTACTAAAAGAAATATTATTGAATGATGCATTCATGTCGCGCTCAAGAAGAACTAGATTTCCTATACCGTGAATCCATTTACTGATTGAGTCTTTGTGTTCAATTATCTGAATATTATGGGTATTTTTATCGTATTTACATGCTCCATAAAGTAAATCATAAAGAATATCCTGATATGCCTTAACATCAGAATTTTCTGAAAATCTGTTCTTTAAGTTAATACAGTCTACATCATCAATTTTATTCTGACTAATAAGAGTATTTTCTAATTGCTTAAGTTGAGAATCAGCTAATAATTCTGCATTTTTGGCATGAATATGATCCAGCGACCATTTACGCTTGTTTTTCACTTCTGAAAAATATTTAAAATTAAATCGATCTTTAGAATTATAAAATGAGAGATTATATAGTAATAATTGATTCATTATGTCCTTGTTATCTTCGCCGTACCTGAAATCTGACCTTCTCTCTTGTTTAGGAATATAGTTAAATAAGTTAAGTGTTTGATTCTCCAATTCGGTCAATACTTCATACTGATCATTATTTAAAAAACAATGAAGTATATATCCTAATCTGTTATACACATTAATATCATCATAGCAATTGCGGAGAGTTTTATATAGAGAATACATTTTTGAGAAAATCTCCCCCTGCGTTTTCTCTCCTTCAATTAAGGAATTAAAAACATAGGTGTGATCATTTTCCCATTTAGACTCGACTTCTATTTGTTTTTTCGTTTTTCCTATCAATTCAATCTCTATAAGCTCAGCAATATAATCAAGCCGAGTTGCGTAATAACGTGGAGAATCTGCATCGGGATTAATAAAATAGAAGAATTCATCTTCCATCAATCCTTCCTCCATTTCTTTCCAACACTCTCTTAGATAGATATCTTCTGTCGATGTGAATATCCATGCTTTTAATAACTCTGCGGAAGATAGGGGAATCTTTCCTTCATTTATTCTGAAAAATATACGTCTAGCTTCATCTTCATCATTTTCATCAACTTCATATCTGATGAAAAATGCCTTATTTAATTTTTCTAGAAATATTTCTTTGTTATTCTTTTCAAAAAAACATTCAATTTCAGTTTTAGCCTTTTCGATATACCACTTATCAATCTCATCATGATGAAAATCACTGAAATCTGGATTGTCATCAATAATAAGGAGTATAGTTGTCAGACGTTGCTGACCATCTATTACATTGTATTTTCCGTCAACTTTTCTGCTCGGACAGATAATCAGAGGTTGAAGAGAATATCCATTGTTGTCTTCTGAAGAATTAATATCATTTAGAAGCTTGAATACTTCATACTCAGTTCTCCAGCGATATCCTCTCTGATAAGAGCGCGGAATTGAAAATTTATTTTTTAAATTTTCGCTTATATCATCGATTTTAAGTTTTGAAATTTTAGGCATTTGTTAACTCCAAAGAAAAAAATAACACACAATCTGTCCAAATTTATATACAGATAGTATTCTATCATGCAATCGTGAACAAGAATATAGAAAAGTTTCTATCGAATTGAAATCTCCGTTGAAAGATATGATTTTATCACAACAAGTTTTTTCCTGTTCCCGACTGTATGGATTATGCCAGCTTATATGGTCTGTAAAGAAATAATTAATCTGTTTCCTGATTTGTTCATATATGAAGTATACTGAAAAAAATGGAGGTTTTTATGGCAAATTATTATTGCAAGAATTGTGGGCAGAAGTTTTCCAGTGTATCGTCATTGACAGCAAACAGATGTCAACGTCATCCTGACGGTTCTTTTAAAGGACCACATGAACTGTATGAAGGAAGCGAGAAATCAAAGTATACCTGCAAATACTGCGGTCAGACTTTCTCAAGTATCAGTTCTATGACAGCAAACAAGTGCCAGCGACATCCAAAAGGAACATTTAAAGGAAATCACTCGCCTGCACTTTGATAACTCATACAATAATTGGAGGTGGAAAAAACAAACACCTCCAATTTAAAAGACACTCAAACAAGTATTTCGACTCAATTTAATTTTCAATAGCAGATTTCATGGATGATGTTCTGTCCGGCTTTTTCAAAGCCAGGAAAACAAAGACACGGATTTATATCACTCTGACTGTCTCATATCATGACGGATTTGAATTCAGTCATTGAAACAATCAGCAATGATTCAGATGAACAGTGCAGGATCCAGCGCGATACCGCCCTGCTCTATCTGGAAATACAGAGTCGGAGACGGGAATGCATATGAAGAAGAGACTGTTCCTATCATATCATCCTGCGCGCATTCGCTTCCGATTGATACATTGAACGAGTCAAGGAATGCATATGTTGTCTTGTATCCCTGGTCATGCTGGATTACCACAAATTTGCCGTAATTGTCATTTGCACCCAGATCAACAACAGTACCTGAAGCAGAAGCCTTCACTTCAGAGCCCGCGGCACATCTTATGAGAATGCCGGAAAGAGTCGTTCCGCTGTAAACTTCACCGAAAGAAGCACTTACATTCCCGCTTACGGGTGAAATGAATGTGAGGGAAGAATCCTGAGGTACAGCATTTGAAGAGACTCCTGTCATGCTCGGTATGAAGAGCTCCTGGCCGACATAGATATTCTCGCTCTTGAGGCTGTTTATATCCATAAGATTTTTCCATCCGAGTTCAGGGTTGAATTTATAGGCGATTGTTGAGAGCATATCGCCCTGCTGGACTGTGTAAAGCTGTCCGTCCATATTCGGGATTCTGAGCTGGACACCGCTTTGGACTGCAGCAATATTCTTTATCCTGTTGACAGAAATTAGAGTATTCACATTTCTTCCATAAGCTTCTGCTATACTCTGAAGATCCTCACCTTCACTGACAATATGTGTAAGGTAGATTACATGATCCGAAGTGTCGAAATTCGCCATATCCTGTGCGGAAAGGAGATCGACAGCAGTATTGCGTCTGCTCTCTGAAGATGATGACTGTATTGATTGGGCAGTAACTGTCTGGGAGATCCGGGATGGTTCTGCAGTAGCACTTTCAGTTTCACTTTCCTCGCTCCGGATCGTTGCATCAGAGGGCTGGATGATCTCCGGCTGCCGGACTTCAACAGTTATGGGAGTCTGTTCCGCTCTGGCTTCTGTTTCCTCCTCGACAGGAGAGAGAATCAGGAAAAAAAGAACTGCGATCGCACATATGAGAACGCCCAGAACTGCAATCAGGCCTGTCCTGGAAGAGCTTCCGTTTCTGCGTCTCTCGCGTGAGGAACTTACCATATCATCATAATTTTCACGTCCCATTTGATTAAACCTACACCTGTGCCTATAATACAATACAATGGCTAAAGATTCCAGAAAGAACAGAATACCTGTACTGTACCTCTGTATCGTACTGGTTCTTTTCCTAGTCTTCATCGCAAGAATAGCATATATTATGCTTCTTGAAAATGATAAAGGAAAGGAATACAGCGATCCTGAAGTATCTTCATCTGTCATACGGGGCGAGATAATTGACAGAAACGGCAATGTGCTTGCAAACCAGACACGCCAGTGGGCGCTTTATTTTCGTCTTTCCGCCATTGACGATCTGACGAGAGCGGCTGTGCTTGTCAGTCCCTATATCAGCATGAGTACGGATGAAATCATCGCACAGGCTCAGAAATACTCAATATATGCGCTTATAAAAACCCGTATGACAATGGAAGAAGCATCAAAACTCGAGGAAGTTGTCAGGAATGCCGGCATGCAGAATCAGATTGTCATTGAAAGCAGGAGCGCAAGAAGCTATTCATCACTCTTTCATGCCTGCCAGCTGATCGGCTTTGTCAATGCAGAGGGAGTCGGCAGCGAAGGTATTGAATACGTTTATGATGATATTCTCTCTCCATATCCTGCTCTTGATGAGGATGTGACATACGGTGCCGATGTTCATCTTACTCTTGATCTCGACGTGCAGTATCTTGTGGATGTCGAGGTGCAGAATATCGCTTATGAGCATAATCCTGATTACATCATGGCTGTTGTCGCGGATGCATCCAGCGGGGATATCATCGCAATGTCTTCCTATCCATGGTACGATCTCAATTATTACGGTTCCTCAAGCGAGGATGAAAGGATGAACAGAACCATTGCATATAATTATGAGCCGGGTTCCGTATTCAAAGTCTTCACTCTTGCAAAATGCATGGATGAAGGAATAGATACATCCACTCCTTTCATCTGCGACGGAAGCGAGACTTTCACTGTCAATGGCTCATCTTTCACGATAAACTGCCATGGTGCTCACGGTGCAGTGGATGCCAGAAACATGATCTCCCTCTCATGCAACGGGGCAATCGCGTCATGGTGTCTGCAGCTTGGAGATCAGGAATTCTATGATTACCTGAGGCTTCTGGGATTCGGCACAAGACCTGGAATCAATCTTGGAGGAGTGACATCCGGATATCTTTCAAGACCGGAAAGCTGGAGCAGCAGGAGCAAGGCGACTATTGCATTCGGTCAGGAAATCAGCGTGAATGCCCTTCAGATAGTCCAGGCAGCCACTGCACTGGCAAATGACGGAGTCATGAACAGTCTCAGAATCGTGGACAGCATAACAGATCATGATGGGAATATCATTTCTTCCGGTGACGGATCTGTCAAGACACGTGTTATGACAGCCGGCACAGCCAATGAGATTCTTTCCTTCATGGAAAGCGCAGTCAGGGAAGGAACAGCAAAAAAAGCCGCAGTAAGCAATGTCACAGTCAGGGCAAAGACCGGAACTGCCGAAATAATCAACCCGGAAACAGGAAGCTATGAAGACGGTACGAATCTTGCTTCAACACTTGCCTTTGCTGATGACTATATCGTGTATTTCGCTATTTCTGCACCGAAAGGAAACAGCGTCTGGGGAGCTGACATCGCAGCGCCGGCATGCGGCAATGTGATCTCAGGCCTTGTCAGGCAAGGAAAGATAAAAGCCAGCAGTCAGAGCATTCTTCAGCTCAGCTGATCATTTACCCTCCTGATATCCATGTCAAGACCTTTCAGGTATTCCATAAGTGAAAGCGTGCTCGCCTTCATCAGATCATCAGGAACACCCTGCCCGTTGGTGCAGAAGGAAACAGGAAGCTTCACTTCATATGCAAAAGTGAGGAAAGAGCCGATACTTCCCGTCTCATCAAGTTTTGTGACAATCAGCGAGCTTATTTTCCTGAACTGCGCATAATGCCTGTAGATTCTGAGCATGTCATCAGTCTTTGTCGTTGCAGGGCATGTGAGAAGATAACTTGTCTCTTCTTCCCCGAAAAGGGACAGCATTCCTCTGAGCTTGAGATTCAGGGCTCCGTCGGCAGGGCTTAGTCCCATCGTATCGACAAGGACAAGATCAAGAGAACGGAACTGATCCTTTGCGAGAATTATCTCATCTTCCCCTCTTACAAGCATCACTGGAATCGAGAAAGCATCCGCAAAAGCCTTCACCTGCTCATATGCTCCTATCCTGTAGCTGTCAAGCGTTATGATCCCGACATTCTTTCCAACTGTTTTGTAAAGAGATGCGATCTTTGCAAGTGTCGTGGTTTTTCCACTGCCCGTAGGACCGAGGAAAACCTGATATTTCTTCGGATGTGCCTGATTCTCATGATCGATCATGAGCGAGGAGATGATCTTGTCGCAAAGGGAAAGAGACAGATCATCACCAGCTTCAAAACCTTCAAGAATATGAGATCTCAGTGAAAGAGAGATCTCATTCTCATCCAGAATGGCAGCAGCCTTATCCATGCCGCTGTCTTCCATCTTGAGATCACGGGCCGGTTTGAGTGTATCAAGGCGTTCCTGGTTTGTCAGAGTCTCCGGATCCGGAGTCTTTGCCTCTCTTTCAAATTCAGCAAGATCCTGCTTTGTAACGCCGCTCTTCTTTTCCTCCGGCGTACTTTCTTCCTTCACAAGATAGAATGTGATTTCGCATTTCTTTCTCTTACGGGTGAAAATTCCTCCGCCGGAAGTATATTCCTTTCTCGAAATGACACGCAGCGAGGAACCGTATTTCCTTTTCGCTTCCTCGACTGCTTTCTCATAACTGTCGCTTACAAGCGTGATGTACTGCATAGCATCTCCTAGAGGATATACCTTGTGACATCTTCTCTTGAGACAATGTCCTTGAGTTTGTCTTCTACATATGACTGGTCAATGCTTACGCTCTGGCCTTTATATTTTTCCGCCTCATAGCTGACATCCTCAAGCAGTTTCTCCATTACCGTATGAAGCCTTCTGGCCCCGATATTGTCAGTTGCCGAATTCACCTGATGGGCAAAATCAGCAATGCGCCTGAGGCCGTCATCAGTGAAGTCAAGGCATACATCCTCTGTCTCCAGAAGTGCCTTGTACTGTTTTGTCAGCGCATTCTCCGGCTCTGTGAGTATTCTGTAAAAATCATCGCTTGAAAGGTCGCTGAGCTCGACGCGGATCGGGAAACGGCCCTGAAGCTCGGGAATGAGATCCGACGGCTTTGAAAAAGAAAATGCACCTGCGGCGATGAACAGTATATTTGTCGTGTCAATGACACCCCAGCGTGTATTGACTCTTGTCCCCTCCACGATAGGCAGGATATCTCTCTGAACTCCCTCACGGGACACATCACCGCGGGAATTGCTTCCGCTTGAGGCAATCTTGTCAATTTCATCGATGAAGATGATGCCCATTTCCTCTGTTCTTTCTTTTGCAACCTCGACAACTCTGTCATTGTCGACAGCCTTGCTCATTTCCTCTTCCTTTATTATCTCGCGTGCTCTCTTCACGGAAACCTTTTTCTTTTTCGGCTTCTGGAACATGGAGCCGAGATTGCTCATGGCTTCCTGTATGTCTTCCATTGAGTTTCCGCTGCCCATGACACCTATTTCCACACGTGAGGAAGGATGTGTGCTTATAGTGACCATCTTGTCCTCGAAAACACCGTTGTGAAGCATCTGCCTGAACTGCTCTCTTGCGCTGTCTGATGATGATTCGACAACAGTGGAACTGCTGCCTTCCTTAATGCTTTCATCTCTTACGGAAGGAAGCAGAAGATCAAGGAGTCTTTCATCTACAGCCCTGCTGACTTCCTCTTCCTTGGCTGCAGCCATCTCGGCAGTGACCATGTTGACAGCGCTGGCCATGAGATCCTTGACCATTGACTCCACATCACGTCCGACATAGCCGACCTCTGTGTATTTTGTTGCTTCAACCTTGATGAAAGGTGCGTTGGCAAGCTTTGCGATACGGCGGGCGATCTCGGTCTTGCCGACACCGGTCGGGCCGATCATCATTATATTTTTCGGATTGATCTCATCCCTTATGTTCTGTGCAAGTTTCTTTCTCCTGCTTCTGTTGCGCAGTGCAATGGCAATCATCTTCTTCGCTTCATTCTGTCCGATGATGTATTTATCAAGAGATGCCACTATCTCGCATGGGAACATCTCGTCAAGTTTCTTTTCCATAATCAAATAACCTCGCATGTGATATTATCGTTTGTGAAGACGCAGATCTGGGAGGCGATCCTGATTGAACGTCTTGCGATCTCCTCAGCTGACAGGACGGCGCCGCTGTCAAGGTAAGCACGTGCCGCTGCGATAGCATAGTTTCCTCCTGAACCAATTGCCATGCAGTCGTCCTCCGGTTCGATCACATCGCCCACACCTGAAATGTAGAACATGCGTTTCCCGTCAGTGGCAAGAAGGAGCGCTTCAAGATTCCTCAGCTGCTTGTCAACCCTCCACTGCTTTGCAAGATCTACGGCTGCACGTGTGAGATCTCCGTTGTCCTCCGCCAGCTTTTTCTCGAAAAGCTCATAAAGAGTGATCGCATCAGCGGTGGAACCTGCGAAACCTATGACAATCCTGTCATTATAGATTCTTCTGACCTTTCTTGCATTTCCCTTGAGGATCGAGCTCTGTCCCTGCGTGACCTGTCCGTCTCCTGCTATTGCCACTCTGCCGTCTTTCCGTACTGCGACAATGGTTGTACCTCTCAAATCATTACTCATAATTCTCTTTTTCTCCTCTGGCATGCGGATGGCATTCCTCATATATCTTATGAAGCCCTGCCCTGGACACATGCGTATATATCTGGGTTGTGGAGATGCTCTCATGTCCAAGAAGAGACTGCACCACCCTGATGTCACAGCCACTGTCAAGCAGATGCGTTGCATATGTATGCCTGAGAGTGTGCGGTGTGAACTCTTTCTGCCAGCCCAGAGATTCTTTCACTTTAGTAAAAATAACGTGAACACTTGAGAAGGGCAACCTGTTTCCTCTTGAAGAGATGAAAAGTGCCTTTTCATCAGGGCAGCCTTTTTCTCTCACTACAAGTTCCCTTTCCTTAAGATAGTGCTCCATTTCGCTTATTGTAACGGGAGAAAGGAAAAGAAAGCGTGTCTTGCCGCCCTTTCCCTTTATCCTGACTCTTCTCTCACTTTTCTCGACCATTGGGATATCTATGGAAAGAGCCTCACTGATGCGCGCTCCCGTGTTGTAGAGGAAAAGAAAGAGAAAATGATTCCTCACACCGTCAAAGCCATCTCCCTTATAAGCGAGGAGTTCTTCCACTTCTCTGTTGCTGAGAACTGAGGGAAGATGGAAGCTTCCCTGCGGAAGCGAGAGTGAGGCGAAGATATTGTTTTTTATGAATTCCCTTTTCTGCAGATAACCGAAGAAAGTCCTTACAGCGGAAATCTTCCTTTTCACAGTCTTTTCCGCCCACTCTTCTTTCAGACTTCTCACATAATCCCTTGCGTCATGAAGGGAAAAATCATCTATTGCTATACCGTGACAATCAAGATAGGCGATGAAATCCTCAAGATCACGGGAATAGGCTGTCTGTGTATGAAAGGAGAGCTTTCTCTCCGCATCTATGTATGTAAGAAACGAATCGAGATAATCCTTTTCCCTGCCCATTATGTGAATTCACACCCCCTGATGAGACTGTACCGGCGGCCGTTGTAGGCATATTGCCCTTTCACATCAGGATAGGACACGGTATCACCTGCAATCTTTCTCGCCCTCATGTAATCATTCGCACAGGAAATCACATGTGCGCCGTCGCGTGCATACACTCTAGCATGAAATGAGGACATGAATGAAGAGTGCACATATATTTCCGCGCCGCCCATCAATGCACTTTCGACTATGTTCTTCCTGTTCCATCCGAGGCCGAGCAGGATTATGTTCCGCTTCCTTGTTGCAAGATATTCTTTCAGCATCATGTCTTCAGGCTTCCAGGAATCTGCCTTCTTGTCAGGATGAAATGGAGAATAAACACAGCCTTCCCTTGAAAGGATCACAGAACACAGTCTCTTTATCTTCTCATGGGAAAAAACATCCATCAGACCGCAGTCAAGATAATATTCAAGCTGTCCTTCACCGTCAAGGAAACCTGAACGGAATGCTTTTTCGATAACACTTGAACCGCTTCCGATTGAAACTGGTATCTCATTCACCCCCATCTCAAGACCGAAATGATACGCTTCATCCTGAAGATATTCCATCCCCCTGCACGCTGAACATATCACGGCAGTGTCGCAGATGACAGGAAGGCCGAAAAATGAAAGCACACTGATTTCATTTTCTTCCAGAGCACAGGGAAAGAGAGGATCATTCTTCTCCACGAACCCTATGTAGCGATCCCAGGCATTTTTATACATCACAGGATAATTTGAAACTTCCAGAAGTTTGTTCTCACTCATGTATATTATATACAGAAATGAATGATTCCGGCTAATTCTGTTTCTGCCCGCTGAGCGGGAAGTATTTGTCAAAAGCAGCAAGCAGATCATCTGTATTGAGATGAGTGTATATCTGTGTTGTCTTGATATCGGAGTGCCCAAGCAGCACCTGTACCTGCCTTATGTTCGCACCGCCCCTGAGCAGATGTGTTGCAAAGCTGTGACGCAGGGCATGCACTGTCGCATCTATTCCGAGAGACCTGACTATGGCATGATAACGTTTATGCATTGCCTGACGTGTAAGCTTCTCGCCTCTCCTTCCCAGAAAAAGTGCATCGGTGCTTTCCCTGTCCTTTACTGTTTTGCGTGCTTTTTTCCTGTTTGCAGATGCAAGAGACGGACGGACAGATGCTATGTATTCATCAAGTGCCGCGGCTGCTATCTCACCGACAAAGACAATGCGTTCCTTGCTTCTTTTTCCGAACACGATCAGTGTTTTCCCTTCCTTGTTGTATGATGAGACTTTCAGATTAACGGTCTCGCTGATTCTGAGACCGCATGAATATATCAGTTCGAAAAAAACATAATCACGGAAGAAAAGAATGTCATCTGAGGCAAGATCTTTCATTCTGGCAAGTATCGAATTCACTTCATCAAGAGACAGCGCATGCGGAAGATACTGATCTGTTTTCGGTTTATCCAGCAGAAGCGCTATATTGTCTTTCCTCAGATTCTCCTTTACCAGAAAAGAGAAAAAAGACCTCAGTGATGAATCTATGCGGGAAATCGTCTTTGCATCCAGGCCGCAGTCCCGCTTGCGGAAATATTCATCAAGTTCACTTAAAGTAATTGATGCCGCATCTTTTCCTTTTTCATCAAGGCTTGAGACAAGGAAGCCAGCTTCCCTCAGATATACCTCACGGGTAGCAGGGGAAAGCTGGACTTCATTTTCTAGATAATCCTGATAATCGGCAATCAGCTGCCGTGAAGAATGATTATCTTCTGCTATTGTTCTGCTCATCTTCCTCATTCTGGCGGTAACGCATCACAGCAGGAATAGAATAATCATTTGACTGACTTCTCTTTCCCAGCTGCTGCTGAAGATCCTGCCAGCGGTTGACCGTGATGGATTCAGCATCATTTGGCACAGGCCTGGACTGTGTCTGCACCTGGGATGAAGCAGGAGAGGACGGCTGATAGCTGCCTGTTCCAGCAATATGCTGGCTTTCAGCTTCCTTCTCACGGGCATTCTCGTTGCTGTTTGATACAAAGCGTCTGAGGACAGTCTCACTGTCACTCTCACCGCCTGTAACATCATGATGAGATTCAAAACCGGTTGCGACGACAGTAACCTTGATTCTGTCGCCGAGTTCTGGGTTGAAAGCCTGACCTGCGATTATCAGAGCATCCTCGGCGCAGTTTGCGGTTATGAGTTCGACCACATCCTGATACTCCTGCAGCGTAAGGTTGTCACTTCCCGCAAGATTCACGAGCACGCTCTTTGCACCGTCAATGGAAGCATTTTCAAGCAGAGGATTGCTTATCGCCTCCTTTGCTGCATCAACAGCCCTGTTCGCACCTTCACCGAAACCGATTCCCATAAGAGCATCGCCCTTTCCTTTCATCACTGTCTTGACGTCAGCGAAATCAATGTTTATTTCACCCGGTTCGGTAATGAGTTCAGATATACCCTGAACACCCTGATAAAGGACATCATCGGCAATGAGGAAGGCCTGCTTGATGGGAGTATTGTTCTCAACTACCCTGAGAAGATACTGGTTCGGAATGAGAATAAGCGTATCAACCTGCTTTCTCAGCCTCTCTATACCCTGCTGGGCAAGAGCAAATTTCTTCTTTCCCTCAAATGCGAATGGTGTTGTTACTACAGCTACGGTAAGGGCATTGCAACTCTTTGCGATCTCCGCGACAACAGCAGCGGCTCCGGTGCCGGTTCCGCCGCCCATTCCTGCTGTGATGAACACCATATCGGTGTTCTCAAGCTCGGCTTTTATCTCTTCCTTGCTTTCAAGTGCCGCTTTCTCGCCGATTTCAGGCTGACCGCCTGCACCGAGACCTCCTGTCAGTTCCTTTCCGATGGCGATTCTCGTCTGTGCGTTTGAGCGCTGGAGAGCCTGGACATCTGTGTTCAGTGCGACGAATGAGACTTTCTTGAGACCTGATGCAATCATCCTGTTGACCGCATTGCCGCCAGCTCCGCCCACACCGACTACTTTGATGATGGTCGGGGTTGACTGTTCCCCGGTTGTCGTGTCTTCAATATCAAAAATTCCGAATCCCATAACTATCTCCTAGAATAACTTACCAAAAAATCCTTTTATCTTTCCCCCGAAGGAGTGCTTTTCCCTGTCGCCTTTTGCTGAAGAGGAAGAAGATGATGCAACCTTCTTCGCCTCGCTCTTCAGAAGTCCCAGTACAGTTGTGTACTTCGGATTGATGTAGCTTCTGTCAAGTCCGGGCAGAGCTTCCGGGAATCCTATTCTGGCAGGGAGCTTGAATATTTCACCTGCAAGCTCCGTAACACCGGAAAGCAGAGATCCGCCGCCGACAAGAACAACACCGCCGCCGAAAGATCCCTGATGCTCGACCTTCTCAAGCTCCATTGCAAGAAGAGTGAAAATCTCTGCCATGCGAGGCTCTATGATCTCGGAAAGAGATTTGCGTGGCATTCTTATGCTAGGCATTCCCCCGACCTGAGGAATGAGAATCATATCAGAAGACGGAACGGATGGCACATAACAGCTGCCCGACTCGCATTTGATCTGTTCTGCAATCTGTTTCGGTTTATTGAGAATATATGCAAGATCGCTTGTGATGCTGTCGCCTCCGAAAGCTACACCTCCGGTATAGATCGGACTTCCCTGTGAGTAGGCGATCATGTTTGTCGTACCGTATCCGATATTGATGAGTATCGTGCCCATTTCCTTTTCCTCAAGAGAAAGGACAACTTCGCAGTCTGCAACAGTCTGCAGCATCATGCGCTGCACCTGCAATCCCGCTTTCTGCACGCATTTTCTCTGGTTCTGACAGATCGAGGAAGAACCGGTTACAAGCAGCACACGGCTCTCAAGCCTGTGGCCAAGCATATCGATCGGATCCTTTATGCCGGTTCTGGAATCAACCTGGAAATCCTGGACAAGAGTATGCAGGAACTCTCTGTCCTGAGGCAGCTCGCGGGCACGAGCGACATCAAGCGAGCGGTAAATGTCTTCCCTTTTTATCTCCTGTTCCTTGGAATTTATGCCGACGACTCCGGTCGACTGAAGCCCCTGTATATGATCACCTCCGACGCCGAGAATTGCAGAATGAATCTCGCAGCCCGCCTGAAGTTCTGCATCTGATATAACGGAATTGATGGTTCTGAGAGTCTGCTCAATGTTGACGATTGAACCGCTGCGTACACCCTCTGTCTGTTTTTCACACAGCGCATCGACCATCAGTGTTCCCTCTTTGTTAACGGATCCGATCACAGCCCTTGTCCAGCTTGAGCCGATATCAAGTCCCATCATTATTCTGTCACTAGCCATACTCTACTCCACCGTCCTTCTGACAAGGGCATCGCTGTAAAGATCCCAGTGCTGCGGCATAAAGCGTATTCTGCCTGCCGGATCTTCCGCTGTGCTCTCCTGAATTACCCTTATACTATCACTTATTCTGTTTTTTGATACCTGTTCCCTCACATAAAGTTCAGAATATAGAGAATCCAGGCTGAGAACTATCTGTCCAAAGCCATCTCCTGTATTATTATCGTATTTTATATGTGATATCAAGGAGCTGTTTTCCAAGCTGACTTCACTTATAAGTTCCAGAATCTGACGAAATGACGGTGGGACGGAGAATGATCTCAGATAATCTATGAAGCGGCTTGATACCTCGACGACACACAATTCTCCGGCAAGAGCATCGCAGTCGCTTTTTTCCAGCAGGACAGGGCGGTTCCCGTCTGAAATCAGATAATAGCTGTTGCCGTCAAAAAGCATGCATTTCTCATCACTCTGGACAAGAGTGACTTCCATGTTGTTGAATTCTGTATAGCGTATGACGCATTCTTTTATTCTCGGATTACTCTCTATCTGACGTTCTATGTTTTTCTCATCAAGCGTGAATCTGTTGATTCCATAACATGATGCCAGAAGAATGCTGACTGACTGGGGAACATTCGTCATTCCCTGCACGCTTATCGTGTCAATATTGAAAACTGTCATGTAGCGCACTGCATATGCCGCAATGATAAGCACAACCGAAAGACCGATGATAATGAATACTGCCACATACATTCTTCTCTCACTCATCGTCTCTTTTCCTCACAAGTGAAATCATTTTGTACATAAGACCGCATTCAACTATCACAATGAAAAGATTTGTTCCTCCCTGACTGAAGAATGGAAGCGGTATGCCGGTCGGCGGGAGCATGCCTGTAACAACAGCTATGTTTATGACGACCTGAGTCACTATCATCGTGGTTATCCCGATTGTTGTCAGAGATGCAAAATCATCTCTGCTGCAAAGACGGCCGGCACCTCTGTATCCGAGAAGCGAGAAAAAGAAGAAAAGAAGCAGAATGAAGGCAAATCCTATTATGCCGGTCTCTTCTATGATTGAAGAGAGGATGAAGTCATTCTGGACTTCAGGAAGAAGCCCCATCTTGTATACTCCGTTTCCGATTCCCTTGCCGAACAATCCTCCTTCCGCTATTGCGGCGAGAGACATGTTTACCTGCCAGTTAAGGCCCTGCGGATCAAGAGAAGGGAAAATGAAGCTTGCTATCCTTTTGACCCTGTAGCCTTCACTGAGCATATAAAGAATGCCCGGAACACACAGGAATGCAAGCGCGATGATGATATATCTCAGTCTCAGCCGTCCTGCAACGCACAGTGCAAGACAGAGGATAAGGAAGTGTATTCCTGTGGTATACGCTCTCTGCATGAGGATAAGAGCTGTGAAAACCAGGATAACAGCAAAAGGTACAACATAATACCAGCCTATGTATTTCCTTGTCTTCTGACTCGAGAACCACCATGATAGAAAGATTATGACACTCAGCTTGACAAGTTCACTCGGCTGGAACTGAGGCAGAAGCGGAAGATCAAGCCAGCGGCGTGCACCCAGCACCGTCACACCGTAGGGAGAGAAACTTGTCAGCAGCATGAAAAGTGCTGATATCACAACAAGGGGAACAGCTGAAAGCTTTATGACTTTCATGGGAATGAAATACACAGCGGAGGCACAGACTATGCCGAGAAGCGCGAAAATTCCCTGGCGGAGTACGAAATAGTAATGAGGCTGTCCGTTGCTGATTGCCTCTGGATAGCTTGCGGAGTACAGCATCAGAAGGCCGGCACAGATGAGAATTATGACTGTACAGATGAAAGTGAACGGTGCAAAGCTTCCTTCGTTTTTCAGCCTTTCATTTTCATTCCTGTAATAATCATTGTAGTCTCTCGCCTGAAGTTCACTCATCAAAATACCCTCAGGAACAGAATAGCAGAAAGCAGGGATGAAAAAACAGATATGCAGAAAAAAGTGTCAACTATTTTTTCTTCCCCTATTCCCTTCATCTCAAGATGATGATGAAATGGCGCCATGAGAAAGACCTTACGCGAAAAGACTCTTATCGCGATTATCTGGATGAATGAGGAAATAAGCTCTAGATAAATCACGGCAGACGAAAAGGCCACAGCCGCCGCATGATGGCTGAAAAGCGCAGTAAGCGCAATAAAAGCACCGATGAAATGACTGCCCCCGTCTCCCATGAAAACCGAAGCCCGGCTTGAATTGTAGATGAGATACGCCGAAAGAACAGCAAAGAGGATCATTGAAGACGATCTGAGAGACGGAAATGCTGCCGAAGAGAGAATCAGTGTTGGAAGAGAGACTTTTGCAGCAAGGCCGTCGAGACCATCCGTAATGTTGAGTGCATTGACTGTTGTTGTCATAAATAGGACAGCTGCCGGGTAATACAGTGCCGGGTGTATATTGCCATAGCTGTCCCTGAGCATAAATGATACAAAGACTGACGAGATCAGCTGAAGAAACAGTTTCGTAATGCTTTTAAAACCGTCAGCATTATTACGGCTGAATTTGAGAACATCATCTGCCAGTCCGATTATGAAAAAAGGCAATGAAAGAAACAGATAATCAAGAGCCTGGTCTTCTTTGCAGATGAATGCTCCGGCTGCAAAGCTTGACACAATTGCGACTGACCCAAGCGAACAAGTTCCTTTTTTGTATTCATGTTTCCCGGCAAGTTCATCTTTTACAGGGGTACTGAAACTTCCTGCTGCCTTCACGACAGCAGGTGTAAGAATAAGAGAAAATACAAACGCTGCAATTATATACATTGGCTAACCCACCTCTTTAAGAGTATCAAAGAGGCGCTCCATAGCCATTGAACGGGATCCTTTAAGCAGAAGCAGATCACCGTGCGATGTACCTCTTCTGACTGAAGATGAAAGCACGTCAAAGTCAGGAGTGTACACAGCCTTGTACTTGTATCCGCTGTCATAGAGAACCTTGTATGCTTCTTCCATCTCGCTGCCGTACAAATAGATATACTGACAATCGGCATTGCACAGCATTCTTCCGACATTTCTGTGCGCATAGCGGGATGCACTTCCAAGCTCCTTCATATCACCAAGGACAATATGTTTGTTCCTGTTCCAGCGCACGCTGCTCAGAGTTGAGATCGCATCGCTTACACTGTCAGGGCTGGCATTGTAGCAGTCCTCGATAACGGTAAGGCTTCCTTTCCTCACAACCCTGCTGCGGCCGAAAAGCGGTTCCATTGATTCAAGTCCCTGCACAATTTCTTCATCGCTTATTCCCAGGTAACGCGCAGCTGCACAGGCAAGTGACGCATCTTTTATATTGTGCAGTCCTACAGCCGGCATTGTGAAATGTTTTCTACCAAGGGAAAGGCTTATACCATCAAGTCCTCTGAACTGTATGTCGGAAAACGGAACACCCACTGCATTGATTTTATCAGAAACAGTTCTGAAATACGGCAGGAATTCATCATCTTCAGGTACAAATCCAATTGTCTGAGGAAGGAATATCTTTCCTTTTTCCCTTGCAATCGTACTGCGGCTGCCGAATTTCTCCAGATGACTCATGCCTATGTTCGTAATTATGCCGATTTCCGGAGGGAATACGGATGTAAGCTTGTCCATTTCTCCAGCGTGATCAACTCCCATCTCGAAAACCGCGTAATCAGAATCCGTATCAAGTGTGAGCAGTGCAAGAGGAAGTCCGAGCGTACTGTTCAGATTGCCGGGTGTCCTGCTCACGCTGTGCCTGACAGAAAGTATGCTTGACAGCATCTCCTTGGTGGTGGTCTTTCCGCAGCTTCCGGTCACGCAAATGCCAGTGAATTTCTTATTGTTCAGAACATAAAGACTGGCAAAACGAGAAAGAGCCGAAGGGACATCTTCTGCAATTATGAAACTCACATTATCACGTCTGTATTTTCTGATCACATCTTCATGCCGTCTGTCAATCAGAATCACGGCTGCACCATTTCTTATTGCATCTTTGATAAATGAATAGCCGTCAGCTTTCTCTCCCACCAATGCTGCATAGAGCGCATTTTTCACCACTTTTCTTGAATCATAGCAGAAAGAGGCAATGACTCTGTCACTGCCTGAAAGAAACGAAGATGAAAGTGATGCGAAATATGCTGCACTTATATTCATCTGGTTGTGCTCCGTGCGATCCTCACAGTCGAAGATGGATTGATTTCACTGTATTCAAGGTTGTACTCAACAACTTTATCTATCAGAGCTTCAGGACTTCTGGCATAGCTGATTTCACTTTCAAGGGTACGTTCAATTTCCTCAAGTTCCATGATGCTGCTTTTTGTCTGGGCAATCCGCATGCGGTATGCATGATTCTCTCCGATCTGATAAAGAGGAATCATAAGAGTGAAGAACATGAACATGATCAGGGCGATTGTTCCTGCTTTACTCATCGTGGTCAAATTGAACTTATTTCCTGTTTTCATAATTTGCATCTCCCTTTCTCTCGATTATTCTCAGTTTGGCGCTTCTGCTTGGAGGATTGCTGCTGCATTCCTCCTGAGAGGCAGTCAGCGGGTGTTTGGTCAGAATCGCTATGTCTCCTTTATCCGCCGCCCTTTTTTTGAAAAACCACTTTACCTGTCTGTCTTCCAGTGAATGAAATGTTATGACAGCAATCCGGCCATGCGCTTTCACCACCCTGACAGCCTCTTCCAGAGCCGGAGTGATACGATCCAGCTCCTTGTTCACTTCAATTCTCAAAGCCTGGAATGTCCTGGTTGCCGGATGTATGTGTCCATGCCTGTACTGCGGAGGAACTGCAGAGGAAATGATATCGGCAAGTCTTGCGGCACTTTCGATTCTCTCCCTGCTTCTCTCTTCAGCAATCCTGTGCGCGATGCGTCTTGAATAGCGTTCCTCTGCATACTGGTAAATCAGATCGGCAAGTTCTTCCTCTCTGTATTCATTTACAATTGTCGCAGCATCCAGCTTCTGATTTTCATCAAGTCTCATATCTAGCTTTTCATCAGCTCTGAATGAGAAGCCCCGCTTTGACTGTGCGTAATGGAATATGCTGATTCCCAGATCGAAAAGGATCATGTCCGCACTGCTGCTTTCCATTTTCTTCAGTTCATCATCAAACCAGCCGTTTACAGGAACAAACCTGTTTCCGTAAGATCTGAACCGTTCAACCGCTTTTGCCTGGATTGAACTGTCCCTGTCAAATCCGAACACAGTGAGAAACGGGTATTTGTCGAGGAATGCCTGAGTATGTCCTCCTTCTCCTGTTGTGCAGTCTATCATCACCGGATTTTCGCTTACCGGGACAAGGTATGAAAGTATCTCGTTTTTCATTACCGGGGTATGTACAATTTCCATCACATACCTCTCTTTGTCTTCGCAAGCATTTCTCCAAGTTCGGAAATTGAAACCTCATCCTCATTCAGGAGATCGTTGTATTTCTCAGGGTTCCAGATTTCAATATAATTGCCCATGCCGAGGATTGTAACCTCGCTTTTCGGTTCCAGCCCGGCATAGGCCCGAAGGGACTGCGGCAGATTTACTCTTCCGCTGGAGTCGAAGTCCAACGATTGAGAAGAAGATAAAAAACGCCTTGTGAACATCCTCGCAGCGGGAGAGAAAATCTGCATTCCGTCATCGCCTGAAATAGCAAAAGAGAAGGTCTTATCGAAAAAATCAGGGGGAAACAAAGCGATGCAGGAACCATCAAGTCCTTTTGTGGCAATAACCTGACTTCCAGTGAGAGCAGAGCGTAATCGGGCAGGGATCATCAAGCGACCCTTTTCGTCAACTTTATTTGTGTATTCACCAGTCAACAACATTTTCCCGCAACCTCAACTACCCACTTTCTGGGATTTACTACCACTATTTACCACCATATTACCCTATTTTGGAAAATTGAGGCTGAAAAATCTCATATATTTGTCCAGCAAGTTGAAAAAGCTTAAGAAAAATACTTAATATATTTTAAATTAATAAAATATTTATTTTTAAATTATCGTTTTCTAAATAAATAATTATTTATATAAATTTGCTACTTGTTTTTCATTTGAAAATTCTCTCTAAACTGCAGGAAACGGATGTGGCAGCAAATTCCCATTTAATGGGAGGCAGCAATCATATCTGCCACTTATATCATGGGCATTCCGTCTTATTATTCAATAAAAGTGGGAGAAAATGGGAATTAAAGCTCTGGATAAAGAAAAGACCCGGCTCAGCGGGTCTTATTGTCATCATGGAAAAGATTGTAATCCATTTCGGGGAAGATTGCATTCCGTTTTTCTGCTTTGATCAGCCATTCGGTATGAACGGAATTCTTACACATATTGCTGTATACGACATTAAATGAGCCAAGATGGTTTCTCAATCTCTTTTCCGCATATATGACACTTGTCCTGTCATGCAGAATATATGGCCAGTCGGAAGCCATGGCAAGAAGTACTTCACGAGCGGCCTGATTAAGGAAACGTGCCTTGAGAGATCTCTGGTTCGGGAATCTGTCGGCAAGCTCCTCCATTCGCTCTATCGCCTTATGCACATGCCGGTAAACCCAGCTGTTCTCCCCATCCAGCCAGCAGTCAGAATAACCGCCGCGTCCCCAGGAGCATTCATTGAGCTCCGCTTTCTCACATTCACCGGAACGCGCAAGTATTTCACCTGGCGTGGTGAATTCTATGTCCTTCTCCTTCACGCCATTCTGAAGTACAAGTTTAAGGAAAGCAATTCCTTCAAACCATCGGTGTCCGAAAAGCTCAACATCAAAACAGAGATTCAGAACAGGAGATGACTGTGTCTCTGCGGATATCGACATGGCCTTGCGCCTGAGATGATACAGGAAATTATCAGCATGAAGCCTTACTTTTGCAGCGGCTTTTGCGCTGTCATAAGGCTGTTTATTATCATCCCTGCCGGTAATCGCCATATATTTATATCCGGTAAATACTCTCACATCCGGTTCATGAACATACGGCCGGATATAATCCATATCAAGATCATATCCGATATCTCTGTAGAACTCTCTGTAATCAGGGTCGCACGGATATCCGGTAGAATCAGACCAGACAAGATTTGTTATGCTCCAGTCACGGGGAAAACCTGCAACCAGTGAATCATAAAGCTGTACAGGCTGATAACCGGCAGACAGTATCCTGTTCTTTGCAGTAATCACGGAATGAGCAGGAATCTGACACCATTTTATTCCATAGCGTTCCAGCTCTTTTTCAAGCCCTGGATAATAACCGCATTCCGGAAGCCAGAAACCACTGGGAGCTTTATGGAAAAACCTTATGTGGCTTTTCACACCCATTTCAATCTGGGTACGCACTGCTGTCTCGTAGTTTTTATATAAAGGGAAATAACAGTGTGTTGCAGCAGTGGCAATGATCTCAACCAGTCCTTTATCCTGAAGCCTGATAAAACCGTCAAGGATGTTCCTTCCGCGGCTTTCATAAAACTCAAGATTCTCCTTGTATGATTTAAGGTAGAATCTTGCCATGTCATGGCATTCAGGCTGACTGGCACGGGTACGTGCGACTTCTTTCTCGCCAAGCTCGATCCTGCTATGCATGTACTCAACGAATCTTTCCTGGAGAGGTTCATCAAGCAGCATTGCACACAATGTCGGAGAAAAACATATGCTGAGACGGAAAGGAACATCCTTGCTGTCAAGACTTTCCAGCATTTTCAGAAGAGGAATGTAGCTTTCACATAAATCCTCGAAGAGCCAGTTCTCTTCCAGAAATTTCGGATATTCAAGATGCCTTACATAAGGTGAGTGAGCATGAAGAATCAAATTGACACTAGTCTTAGACATCAAAGGTTCTCCTCCTCTCTAATACTTTGTACAATGCTTTCCACGCTTTCACATGGCAGTATTAATCCGTCCCGGTTTGTAAGCAGAGACAGCTCACGGCGGAGCAGAGCCTCATTACCGGAAATCTCTTCTTTATGGTTAAGCCAGTAAATTGAAACAAGATCGACGACTTCGCTTGATACAAGTGTCATTTTATTTTTCTCATCCGCAACCAGCACAAGAGAAACCTGTGCATGAAGTGCGCAAGTATTCACATTTATATTCCATTCAATGTCACTTTCGCTGATATCAATATCATAGGAGTCAAGAAGCGTATCATCATCGAACAGTCTGACATTTATCATGAATCTGAAGCTTGTGTATTCCGCCTCGAATTTCTCCTTATCAAAATTGGAGACAGACCAGTAACAGTATAGCCAAGTTGCATTCTTGATCAGAAGATGTATAGATGTCTCATTATAAAGGTCAGGCAGATCAACGACACCCGGCAGGCTTGTCAGTTCGCTGCCATCCCCGCGGTAATCAGTGAGCCAGGTGACAAACTTTCTCTGAATGTTGTCTTCCCCTCCCATCTGGATGTCATCACTTTCATCTTCATAGATTTCCCTGAGAGTTTCGATCAGTTCATCACGCGACATTGATGAAGCATCATGAACACCCTCCTGGACAGCGATATGCTCGAGCTCTTTTTGAGAAAGAGATTCGATTTTGATCAGAACCATTTGCAACCCCTATAAATTCCTTTCTCTATCGTAAAAAAAAGCACTTTTTTAGTCAACAATTCCGGATTCCGTGATTCTGACAAGAAAAATTTCTGATAGTTAAACATATTTTACTTATTGTTTTATCATTATCTTATCTGATAAACTCTTTTGATATGGATAACAAACATAAAACTTCTCTGATTCTCCACGGCCACTTCTACCAGCCGCCCAGAGAGAATCCATTCACGGGAATAATTGAAAAGCAGATATCCGCAGCTCCATATATGGACTGGAATGAAAGAATCTACCATGACTGTTACGAGGCAAATGCCCATTCAAGATACCTTTCCCCATCATCAAGGATTGTCTCGCTCACCAACAACTACAGCTACATATCGTTCAATTTCGGACATACCCTGCTTTCATGGCTTCAGCAGTACCATCCTGCCATCCATGAGATGATCATACAGGCAGACAGGGACAGCATCGCAAGACTTGGGCATGGAAATGCCATGGCCCAGAGTTTCAACCATACAATTCTTCCGTTGGACACAATAGAAGATGCAAAACTCCAGATAAGCTGGGGTATTGAGGATTTCATATCCCGTTATAAGAGGGATCCTGAGGGGATGTGGCTTCCTGAAGCCGGAATAAATGAAAATGTGATAGATCTGCTTGCTGAAGCCGGAATCAGGTTTGTTGTTCTCTCCCCATGGCAGTGCCGTGCTGTGGAGAATCCAGACACGCATGAGATGGAAGAACTGTGCGGCAAGCCTGCACCATATTACCAGAGCTACATTCTCACGGGAACGAAAGGAAAGACAGTTTCCGCCTTCTTCTATCATCCCGGTCTTGCAGAAGGCATCAGTTTCGGACATGCGCTGCGCAATGCAGACGAGCTATACAACAGCATTCTCAATATCAGATATACTGAGAACAGGCCATTGATTCATACTGCAACAGATGGTGAGATATACGGACATCACGAACCTTTCGGCGACATGGCTCTGGCTGCTCTGATAAGAAAGGTCGAAGAGAGAAATGATTTCCATTTCACAAACTATGCCGCCTATCTTGCAGAAAACCCCAGCATGCTCCATGCAATTCTCCATAAAGGCGAAGACGGAAAAGGAACTTCATGGTCCTGTTCGCACGGTGTTTCCCGCTGGTACAAAGACTGCGGCTGCCACACAGGAGGAGAAGAGAACTGGAATCAGGCGTGGAGAACCGGACTGAGGAATGCTCTGGCCAATCTTGGGAGCAAGCTTGATAAAATCTTCAGCGCTGAAGTGAAAAAAATATTCAGCAGCAAGCTCAATCCTTATGATCTGCTGAAGGAAGCAGGCAGGACTTTGTGCGGGGCCATACCCATGTCCGATTTCATTCAGGATCTGCACGAAAGATACGAATTCAGAAGCGAATACGACAGCCAGATCTCCTCAATGCTGAGCGGAATAATGAACAAGCATTTCTCTCTCACCAGCTGTGGCTTCTTCTTCTCAGAGCTTTCAGGCATAGAACCCAGGCAGAATATCAAATATGCCATCTATTCAATAAAGATGTTCCAGCCATATATAAATGAAGATCTCATGATAAGCTTTCTCTCGGATCTACGGCTTGCAAAAAGCAATCTGAAAAGCCAGGGAGACGGCATGAGCATCGCTCAGGAGGAAATGAAAGGTCTTTCCGGAGAGACGGAGGCAGCCATATTCTTCTATCTTAACAGGCTTCTCGCCCTTCCTGCAGACTGGCAGGATACATACGGACGTTTCACTCTTGAGCATGACTATTTTGATGGAGATGAAAACTACGTTGAAGTTCTCTCTGACAAGATCAGTATGAAAAGCTATTCCTTCACAGTGCTTGCATCCTCCCCCATTGAATCCGGAATGAACCTTTACATATGCGAAGGCAATAATGCTTCAAGCGCAACAGGACGCTACAGGATCACAAATGATGATATTCCTCTCAGAATGCTTGAAGAATCATACGAATGGATAGACAGATCCATTTCAGATCTGCCTCTTTCCGAAATCAGGGATATGACAAACTGTCTCAAACATTATTCAATGCTGAGCAAAAGCAATCAGTATCTTCCCATGAAGACGCAGATGATCGAGAATCTCGGTCTCAGCCTCAAAATAATAAAAGGTCTTTTCAACTGTTTCCTTGATGAGGTGGACGACAGCGAACTTTATGAGAATATGAATGCACTTCTCAATTTCATCAACAAATGCGGAAGGAACTATGAGAAAGATGCCATCAAGACGATTTTCTCATCTGCTGTTGTCAAACTCAGTCACAAGATACAGGCAAAAGGTCTTTCAGATGCCTATGCAAACCAGATGATCAATATTCTCTCGCAAAGCAGAAATCAGGGATTCGAGCCTGAACTGAGAGACATACAGAATGTCATCTATCCATACTATACAGGAGAGACAGGATGTGATGTTGATGAGGTAAAGCTCAGAAAAGTCTTTGATATCTTAAACTTCCAGTAAGCTTCTGGCATGCTCCATGGCTATATCGCTCACTTCCCCTGAAAGGAGTCGGGCGATTTCTTTTATCCTTTCCTCTCCTTCGATTTCCTCAATGGTGGAAATTGTTCTGCCATCCTCTTCCTTTTTGCTGACTCTGAAGTGAGTTCCTGCTCTCGAAGCAATCTGTGCAAGATGGGTTATTGCAATGACCTGATGTGTACTGCTCAGTTTCTCAAGCTGCTGTGCAACAGCATTGGCAGCATGACCGCCAAGCCCGGCGTCAATCTCATCAAAGAGCAATGTTCCGACTTCATCCACACTGCTTAATGCACTTTTGACCGCAAGCATGATACGGGAAAGTTCGCCTCCAGATGCAACATGACTGACAGGACCGGCTTTTTCTCCCTTATTTGCGGAAAGTGTGAAAACAACATCATCCATTCCGTTTACAGACGCTTCTGTCTGCGTTATTTCAATACGGAATACAGCATCACTGAGGCCAAGCTCATGCAGATTCTCTGTAATTGTGCTTTCAAGAGAAGCTGCGCTTATGCGCCTTTTTTGCGAAAGGCTTGAGGCAAGATCAGAAAGACGCGCCTGCGTCAGGTCAATTTTCTTCTGGGCATCTTTCAGAATCCCCTCAAAATTATCAGCGGAATCTACCCTTTTCCTGTATATTTCCCTTTTTTCACATAAAGCCTCAAGAGAACCTCCATATTTCTTCTTAAGACGCTGAAGCAGGGCAAGCCGGGAAGATTTCTCTTCCAGTTCTTCTTCGCTGAAGGTAAGTGATGAAAGATATTCGCGCAGAGACGATGCAAGATCATCAAGATCTATGCCTGCCGCTTCAATGCGTGATGCATACTCTTCAAGTGTGCTGTCGGCTTTGACAGCTTTTGAAATAGCATTTTCCGCCCTTGAAAGAATTGAGAGCGCACCCTCCTCCATTCCGCCCCTCAGAAGTGCGATGGTTTCTTCAAGAGACTGAGTCAGATTTTCTGCCTGGCTTATTCTTCCAAGTTCCTCTGAAAGCTTCTCGTCTTCTCCCGGCTTTGGATCGGCCTTTTCCATCTCATCAAGGCAGAAACGGATATAGTCAAGTTCCTGAAGTATTTTATCATTTTCCTCTTCAAGCCTTTTCTTGTCCCTGAGTGCATCCTTATGTGCATTATAGGCCTCTCTGTACTCATCAAGAAGAGCCTGTGCATGTGAGGCCTTGTCAAGCAGATTCAGCTGAACATCTTTCTTCAGCAGTGACTGATGGGCATGCTGGCTTGAGACATCAACAAGCAGGGAGCCAAGTTCCTCAAGATCGCTTCTGTTTACGCTAAGTCCGTTGATGCTCATGATTGAGCGGCCGTTCTGCCGTATAACACGCTGTATGAACAATCCCCCGTCTTCTCCTTCAAGCCCCTTTTCCCTGAGGAAAAAATCAACCTGACTTCCTTCATTATATGAGAAGAGTGCGGATATCTGTGCTTCTTTTTCACCCTGACGTACAACATCCGGTCTTGCCTTCTCTCCAAGAATCAGTCCGAGTGCACCGAGAATGATTGATTTGCCGGATCCGGTCTCTCCGCTCATCACGGCAAAACCGGTGGAAAAATCAAGGACGAGACTTTTAATAAGCACATAGTTTTTTATCTCAAGGCGATCAAGCATGCATTCCTCCGGACCAGTTGAGTTTTGAACTCAGAACCTGCGTATAGTTTCTCATGCCGGATGCGATAAGCAAAGCCTTCGAACGGCTTTTCTCAACAACAATTTCGTCATTTTCCTCAAGCTCACAGTACTGCTGTCCGTCAACCGTCAGCATAAGTTCTGTCCGCTGGCCTTCATCAACCTTCATGGTTATCACTTCATTGGCTCCGAGTACAAGAGGTCTGTTTGATAATGTGAAAGGACAGACCGGTGTTATTATCAGCGCACTCATCTCGCTGTCAAGAATCGGGCCGCCTGCCGCAAGAGAATACCCCGTTGACCCTGTAGGTGTTGCAATGATTATTCCATCACTGCGGAAAGTTCCAGCTTTGGTACGTCCTATGAAAAGATCCAGGTTGACAACCTTGGCCACCCCCGCAGATGTCACAACAGCTTCATTGAGTCCCTGGCACTGAAAAATACGCCTGCCCTCTCTGAACACACTGACTTTAAGCATAAGACGGCGTGATATCTTCTCTTCTCCATTCAGCAGATCATCAACCGCCTCTTTCCATTCATTGGAACTTATTTCCGTAATATAGCCGAATGTACCGAGATTTACAGCGAGGATGGGAATTCCGAGATTTTCAACCAGCCGGGCACAGAAAAGAACGGTACCGTCTCCGCCTACACTGACAAGAAGATCTGTCTTAATGGATATTTCAAACTCCTCATCAAGATTTTCCGTAAGCAGAACAGAGGCGGCAATTCCTTGTTTCTCAAGATAGCCTTTGATTTCATCTGCCACCTTATGACTTTCATCTTTCCAGATATTGGCAACAATTACGACATTTCTCAATTCCAAGTGACACTTCTCCTATACCAGATGTGAAAGAACCTTTGTAAGCGCTTCGATATCTTTCTGCTGAAGAAACGGATACAGAGGAAATGAAATTCCTCTGTTCAATGCCGCAACGGCATTAGGATAAAGATCAAAGCGTTCCTGATAGTGTATTCCGACAGATTTCGTAAATGTTCTTCTGCAGGACACATCATATTTATTGGCGAATGCAATACTGTCTTCTGTTCTGCCGTTTACAATGACAGGAAAAACAAAACCATTCGAAAGGAAATCCACGCTTTTAAGGCCGAATACTTTATTCTCCGTCTTCATCACAGCCTGCATGAACATTTTATACAGTTCATTGCGGCGTTGAAGAAGTGCATTAAGATTTCCAAGCTGAATGATTCCCAGAGCAGCGTTCATATCGGGAAGATCAGTGTACGGACTCGTCTGTGAAGCAAGTTTTTTCAAAGCATCAATACGCTCGTCCTTTCGTGCAAGAACAGCAGCACCTCCTCCCGTGGAGATTATGCAGTCCTCTTCAAATGCACATACAACATAATCGCCGAGACGGCCTGGAAAGGCCTTGATTATTTTCTCTCCGTTATCCCCGTCTTCTTCTATTCTTGAACCAAATGACTGCGTAATATCCTCAATAACAGGAATCCCCAGATCCTTTATATTCTCCATACCGACAGGGAGCTGGCAAACCGGTTCATGCAGAAGGATTATGCTTCCACCTTTTTCAAAAGCTCTTGCAACAGCCTCTTCTGATATGCATCCACTGTCAGGCGAAATGTCGCATAGAATAAGAGAAGCACCAAGATTCTCAGCCACAACTCTGTATATTTCAGGAGAAAGCACGCTTGCAATGACTTTATCTCCGGCCTTTATTCCCGCAGCTTTCAGAGCAAGGGAAAGCGCTCCGGGATAAGATCTTTCACTTACGCCGTCCTTAAGCGAGAGATAAGCTGCGAAAAGCCTAAGAAACTCTTTTCTTTTTTCTCCGGGGCCTATCTTCTCGTCAACCATCGTCTGCAGTACAGCATCCATGTCCCTGCGTCTTAAAGTCGGCTTGAAAAAACGAATCAGACTCATGCTTGAATATTAGCACAGCGGGGGTGCTCAAAACAATGCATGGCATGTATACTTTTTCACTCAGCCGGTTACCATACCTCCTTATATGATGAGGGATGAAATATAGACAGCGAGACATGAGCTCACGGCAACAAGAGGAAGACTTCCTCTGATGAAAGATACCGCCACTGCAATGAGAAATCCTATCAGGCCATACAAGGTATTGCCGCTGACGGTAATGATTGCGGGAAAAGTCATCACAGACAGAGTGACATAAGGAACGTAATAAAGGAATGACTTCACAAAAGTGCTTTTTATTTCCTTTCTGAAAACAGCAAGAGGAAGGACTCTGACGAGGTATGTTACAAGCGCCATTATGATAATATAGACATATATATTATTCTTCATTTTATTTCCCCTTCTTCAACGACAGGCCATATAAGCGCTGCAAGAGAAGCAAGCACAAGCGTCAGAATGATTATCTTCATGCCTTCACTTATGATTGAAGCTATGAAGTCAAGAGAAAAAACGAAACTCATGATCATTGAAACAAGAACAAGAATGAGCAGCTTCCAGTTCTTTTTACATGGTGGCAGAATCACGGCGATGAACATTGCATAAAGTGCCAGAGACAATGCGCTGACCACATCATGTGGAAGTATTTCACCAAATATTATTCCAAGCGTGGTACCGGCAGCCCAGCATGGTATTGTCATGACAGCAATACCGTATGCGAAGTATTCGTTCAGAGGTTTCTTCTGATTGACAAGAAGTGCGAATACCTCATCTGTCACATCAAATCCGATGATCATTCTCTTTGCCATGGAAAGTTCAGAATCAAGACAAACAGTCAAAGCGGCACTCATAAGGAAATAGCGTATATTGATCACAAGCTGGCTTAAGGCCATTTCCAGATACGAGCCGTCTGCTGCTATTATGCCGACAGCTGCAGCCTCACCTGCAGATGTATTGTTCAGAAGGCTCATTATAAGGCCGTTGACCGGCGAAAGTCCTGCGTTTCTCATGACGATACCAAGAGAAAAAGAAACAGCGAAGTACCCTGCAGCTATAGGCAGTCCGTTTTTAATTCCTCTGTAAAAATTGTGTGTGTTATCACTTATATACATAAAAACCTGGTAAGCAAAAAAAGAACGAGTCTTGCGACTCGCCCTTTTATCAGAATACATCCCGTTCAGCGGAGATCTTCAGTTTTGATCCAGTCCTGATCATCGTAAGCTCTGTTCTCACCGCACATACCCCAGATGAATGTGTAGTTTGTTGTACCGCAGCCTGAATGGATTGACCATGACGGATTGATTACTGCCTCATCATTATGCATCACGATGTGGCGGGTCTCATTCGGTTCTCCCATGAAATGGAAAACAGCCTGATTCTCAGGAATATCAAAATAGAAATAGACTTCCATTCTTCTCTCATGAGTATGAGCAGGCATTGTATTCCATACAGATCCCTCTTCAAGATGAGTCAGACCCATGGAAAGCTGACATGTCTCAAGAATGTCCGGATGGATATACTGATTGATTGTTCTCTCATTTGAATCCTTGAGAGAACCAAGATGCTTATGAATAGCCATATCATAGTTTATAAGCTTTGCAGGGCAAGGCTTATGAGCAGGACATGTAAGAATATAGAACTTTGCAGGCTTTGATGAATCCTTGCTGGCAAATGTCACTTCCTTTGTACCCATAGGAAGATAAAGTGCATCGTAATTCTTTACCTCGTATTCTGTACCGTCAGCTTTTACAACACCGTCACCGCCGATATTGATTGTTCCGAGTTCTCTTCTCTCAAGAAGGTAATTCACACCAAAGTTCTTCCAGGGATCAATATTCATTTCCAGATTGATTTCCTTTTTGACGGGCATTGCCCCCATTGTGACTATTCTGTCAACGTGGGAATACACAGCAGAAACCTGATCAGGCGTGAAAATGTTCTGAATGAGGAATTCCTTTCTCAGCTCATCGGTTGTCATTGTTTTGAACGGTTCTTTTCCAGTTGAATAACGGATATCCATTTGCTCCTCTCCTCTTTATTTGAAATATTTATCCAGATTATTTTCCATCCTGTCCTCGAGACGGATGATACCGCCGGCAAGATGCCTTTCGATGATAGGATAGACTGAATTATAATCTTTTTTTCTGATAACCTCCAGAAGTTCTTTATGGTCATCAATTATTGATTTGTAATCTTTCTTTTCCTTGATATCCAGCATGCGCACCCTGGTGTAATCAACAGAACTGTTGATAAGATTCCACAATGCAATCTTTTCTGCGGCTTTGAACCATATCTCATGCATTGACGAATCAAGTATATAGAATTTTTCAGGCTTGAACTTTTCCTGCTCAAATACAATGGACTGCTTGCGTATGAGATGATCAACATCCTCAACAAGAAGAGCTTCATCCATTGTCATGAAATCCCGGATAACTCTTTCCTCAATTGCTGTGCGTGCATATATGAACTGTTTAACAGAATCCAGATTTATAAGAGAGACTCTTATTTCCTGATATTTCAGGATATCAACAAGATTCTGATCTGCAAGACGATGCATTGCCGTACGGAACGGAGTGCGGGAAGAGTTGAATCTGCCGCATATATCACTTTCACTCAGCGGTGTGCCTGGCAGTAATGTCAGATCAAGAATCTTCTCCCTTAAATCATCATAAATCACCGATGAAATATCACGTGATGCGTTTTTCTGTATTCCGTTGCTGCTCATGATATAAAAATTTTACTTCTGTGCATGTATACTTGTCAAGAAAATATAATCAAAATTCTGAAAGTTAATGCGAAATAATAAATTTGTATACAAATTCTACATATAGCATAAATAATTTTTATACACAATATTTAAATAAAAACAATTAAAATACAAAATATAATTTATATCATAACTTATGATGTTGATAAAATATTAATAAAGGGAAGGGAAAGCAAAAAAAAACCTGGCGACGACCTACTCTCCCACAGACGAACTGCAGTACCATTGGCGAAGAAGCGTTTCACGGTCGTGTTCGGGATGGGAACGGGTGTTT
>CASDXQ010000002.1 GCA_949285145.1 uncultured Spirochaetales bacterium
AAAAGTTATTATAATTTTTATTATAAAATTATGTAAATAAATATTTTTATTTCTTAAAACTATAATATTTATTGTAAAAAAATAATAATAAAACTTAACTGATATAAAACTTTACAAAAAATGTAAATAAAACACTGCATACAATATTCTTACACTTTTTTTATTTCTGTAAAATATAAATTCATGTTTCTTAATTTCCAAAAGAAAAAAAGCATTTGAATAAAGTCTAGTTGACAGAATATCGATTATATACAATTTTATCAGTTCTGTTCTTTTAACAATCTTTAAGGGTGATTTCAATTTAATTTCAGGATTTTGATATGATTTCTTCCCAGTTCAATGAGACCTTTCGCTTTGAACTCGCTTAAGAACCTGGTGACCACTTCACGGCTGCAGTTAAGATCCCTGCTTATTGCCTCGTGTGTAATGTTAATGTCATTTGATTTGAATTCGTTACAGATATATTCAAGATATTTTTTCAGCCGTTTTGACAGATCATCCTGAATTGCTGAATTGATCACTGTAAGCAGATAGTCAAACCGTACAGCAAGTGCCCTGTCAACCATCTTGCGGATTCTGGCATATTTTCTTTCGAGGCGGGAGAAATATTCATCCGGGATTAAAAATGCTTCAGAATTTTCAATCGCACGGATTTTATAATCAATCGCCATGCTCTGACATACTCTCGGAGCCGACAGCAACAGACCTGTATTGTCGGAAATATAATACAGAAGAAGTTCGCTTGAGTTTGCCCCTGTCGTGTAGATTCTCAGAAGGCCTTTTCTGATCAGCATAACCGCATCAACAGAGGTTTTCTTGTCTCTGAGCATTGTGCCTTTTGAAAAAATTGTTATGTGGCATTTTGATAGGAATTCATTCCTGTCCTGCTGATCCAGTTCTGAAAATACAGGCATATATTTGACAATCTCATCAAAATCTTGAGCAGTTATCACAGAAACCCCCTTTAATACATTATATTATTACCTTAATATATTTTTATTAACCAGTATGAAGAGTCTTTTGAAAACATTTTTTCCTTTTTTTGAAAATCTCGCACCTCAGGATCAGAGTGAGATGGCCTATCTGAGCTATACTCAGGAATTTGATTCAGGCACTGTCGTCATTTCTCCCGAAGAAAAATGTTTCAACATTCTCGTCGTTATTGAAGGACGGCTGAAAAGCTGTCTTATCGATGATCATCGTTCACTTCTTCTGTATTATCTTAATGAAGGTGATATCTGCACTCTGGCCGCAAGCGAGGATCTTTACGGGATAACTTCGAAAGTCACGCTTTATGCCGATACTGATGTCAGGATATTGAAAACACCCAGTTCATTCTATAACAAGCTGAAAGACAAATACCCAGAGATGTCACTTTTCCTGCGGCGAAATTTCATGGATCGCTTTGACGATATACTTTATATACTGAAAGCGAAACTCCTATCCTCTTCCAAGCAGCTTGTAGCAAGCTATATATATGACTGTTCATATAATTCTGACTGTGACTGTATTGAGATAACACAGCTTCAGATCAGCCGGGATATAGCCATTGCACGATCACAGGTTTCATTCATTCTTTCTGAACTGGAAGCTGAAGGGATAATCAAGATGATGAGAGGCAAAATCAAGATAATAGACCCCATAAAACTTCAGAATATCTGAAAAGTGTCAGAATATCACAAATCAAAAATTGATGTTTGCTCATCAAAGTGTTGTAATTGGAAATAGTACTTTTTACACAATTTCAAGGAGAAAAAAACTATGGCAGAAAAGTATCTTGATTGTCTTGGCGAAGCATGTCCAGTGCCACTCGTAAAGACACAGAACGCAATCAAGGAAATGAATGTGGGAGATGTACTTGTTGTAGGTATCGACCACACATGTGCAATGAAAAACGTACCGGACTGGGCTCGCGGACAGGGTTACAACGTCGAAATCGAGGAAGTCGGTGACGGCGAATGGGAAGTTGTCATTGAGAAGACTTGCTAAGAGGCAGAAAAAAAATGGAAGAAAAACAGATTCAACCTACTCTCTATGATATTGTTCTCAAGAAGGAATGGTCCTACTACACAGGTTCCGTCCTCATTGTAATCTTTGCTATGGCTCTTTGCATGTTCGGCAGCACATGGGGTGTTTCCGGTGCTCTCGGAACATGGGGAAACATGTTCCTTTCCCTTTTCGGAATAGATACAAAAGCTGTTTTCGGCACAGATACAAGCACATACAAGTTCTTTGCCAACCAGGCTTCAATTACTGATATCGGTATTCTTCTGGGTGCTCTTATTGCATGTCTTCTTGCTGCACAGTGGAAGATAAGAAACATCAAGCACTACAAGCAGGCTCTCGCTGCAATTATCGGTGGTCTTGCAATGGGTATCGGTGCAAAGATGGCAGGTGGCTGTAACATCGGCGGCCTTTTCTCCCAGCTTCCTCAGTTCTCTCTGGCAGCATGGTTCTTCCTTCTTTTTGTTTTCCTTGGTGCTACGGTAGGCGGCAAACTTCTCAAGTTCTTCATGCCTCCTGTATCAAACAAGAGACCTAACAGAAAGAGACTCACAGCTGAACAGAAGGCAAGAAACAAGAAGATCCAGATCATCGCAGCATGCGTTATCATCGTTCTTCTCATGATCGTTGCATTTGCTGTTGCTCCGACATATCCCAATGCACCGCTTCTCATGGTCATCGGTATCGGCCTCGGCTATGCTCTCCAGCGTTCTCGTTTCTGCTTCACGGCAGCTTACAGAGATCCCGGCCTTACAGGCGAGACAAAGCTCACAAGAGCTGTCATCGTTGCATTTGCACTTTCAACAATCTTCTTCTTCGGCAAGCACGCCGGTACATTCGGCACTGATCTTTCAAAGCTCACAGCCGACAACATGCCGGGCAACGTGATCAATATCCAGATGTGCCTCGGTGCATTCATCTTCGGTATCGGTGCTGTTCTTGCCGGTGGCTGTGCTTCCGGTACATTCGTCAGAATGGGTGAAGGCTATGTCCAGCTCTGGATCTGTTTCCCATTCTTCTGTCTCGGAAACGCAGTTGCAGGTGCTATCACAAAAGCAACGGCTGGCACATGGTTTACAGCCGGTTCAAAGGTTTACCTCCCTGCAGTATTCGGCGGACTTGTTCCGGCTCTCATCATCCAGCTCCTCGCCCTTCTCGGCCTCTGGATTCTTGCATGGTGGTGGGAAGGAAAGAAGAGAAGTTCATTTAACTGATTCTTTCCTCTTAAAAATGTCCTCGCCACGGCGGGGACATTTCTGTTAAACTGGAGAAAATTTTATGGATAAAAGAATTGAAGATTATGATGTGGTTGTCATCGGCGGCGGTGCCGGCGGTATGACTGCTGCTCTGTATGCTGGCCGTGCTCGTCTTAAGACACTCCTTATGGAAAAGTCTCTTATCGGAGGTCTGGCAACATATACAAGTGAAATCGAGAACTATCCTGGATTCCCTGAAGGAATCGACGGAACAGAGCTCATGAAGCTCTTTGACAAGCAGTTCAGGAAATTCGGCGTAAATGTCAAGCTGACAGACTGCAAGGGTGTCACAAGACTGGAAGACGGAAGATGGAATGTCTCCACTTTCAGAACTGATTACCATGCAAAGGCTGTTGTAATCTCAACAGGCGGCAGAAACCGTCTGACAGGTGCCCCTGGTGAAGAGAAGTACCTTGATAAAGGTATTTCATTCTGCGCCACATGCGATGCTGCACGCTACACAGGAAAGAAGGTTCTCATCATCGGAAGCGGTGATGCAGCAATCGAGGAAGGCATGTTCCTCACACGCTTCTGTTCTGAAGTATGGGTATCTGTTGTTCATGATGAAGGTCATGTCGATGCAAACGAAGTTGCAAAGGAAAAGGCATTCAAGAACGAGAAGATGCACTTCATCTGGAATACTTCCGTTGATTCTTTCGAAGGTGATGACATGCTCAAGAGAGTCAACCTCAAGAATCTCAAGACAGGTGAAATAATTCCTGTTGATATTGACGGATGTTTCCTCTTCATCGGCTATCTTCCCAACACACAGCTTTTCGAAGGCCTCGTTGATCTTGATCCGAGAGGATACATCAAGACAACTGTTGATATGGAAACAAACCAGCCCGGTATTTTTGCAGCAGGTGATGTTCGTTCCAAGACTCTCCGCCAGGTTTCAACAGCTGTAGGCGACGGCGCTGTTGCCGGTTATATGGCAGAGCGCTATATCGGCGATCTTGAGACAATCCATGACGATATCCTTTCAAAGGAAAAGATTCTCGTTTTCTATTACAACGCAAGTGAGGAAAACGACAGGGCAACCCTCCTCAAGATGGAGACATTCGCAAAGGAACACAATGTAGAAATCAAGCCGGTTGACATCTACAAGAGCGACAAAGTGATGAAGATCCTCGGTGGTTCTCCTCTTACTGTTGCACTCTACAAAGACGGAAAGGTTGCTGCGGCAGCTTCAGCAAAGGAAAACTTCAACCTTTCTTCAATTGAAGCAGCTCTTTGAAGCTGATTTCAGCTAAAAATCTCACAAAAATATGTATGTCCCATGCCTGAGCATGGGACATAAAATTTAAAACAATAGAATTTCAGAATTATTTTTTGAATGTAAATGTTATGCTACGCTGAATGGACTCAGTACTAGTATTATAATTCCAGCTTCTTATATTAAGGAAATATGGAACAATATCTCGGTTACGATCAATTACTACTGTTGCAGTTTGATTGTCTTGTCCGGTTTCTCCATTACGAGTTCCCCACCCCCCATTTTTCTCCTGATATGCAAGGCTGAAATTTACACTGTTTCCATTAAAGCCAGATGTATTCATTGTTAGTTTCAAATAGTCAGTATTAAGTCCTGTGTCATTTATTATGACAGGAATATAAAGCTCGCCGTATTCTTTTTTAAATGACTTGATATCATCTTCTGTAAATGAAATCGTATATTCTCCGTTTGAATAAAATAATTCATCAGAAATCGGAATCTCAAGAAAAAGAGATTTATCATCATCTGTTATTGGTCTGATAAGAATATTTCCAGATTTTTTGCTTTCTTCCAGCGTATTATTACTGTAATCAAAGAAAACAGGATTCAAAATCAAATCATCTGATGATGGAGCAAGATATACTGTTACTGAATATTTATTATCATCTCGATATTCTTCCTTTAATATCATGTTGCTCTTATGATTCATTCCAGAGCCTGCAGTATAAAATCGAGAAACAGATTCTATATTGTTCACAGGAATTTCAGCTTCAATTATTCTTGCTTCATCTGATTTATCAATTATATAAGCTTGTGAAGAATTGATTATATTTTCCTTCCCATCACAATTTAATATAATCGGTTCACAAACACGATATATCCCTTTCATGTCCAAATCTTCAGGTGGATTTTCTATACACATAACCATGTACATAGTGAATTCATGATCAGCGCTTAAATTATTTATTCCTGATGAAGACCAGTTCGCATCAAGATTCAGATTTCCAGTTCTATATTTCCAGTCAAAATTTTCTTCTGAAAACAAGTTGACATCATCAATGAAAACAGTCTTTGATGGATCAATTTCCATATCATCAAGATTGACATCAACTGTGCTGATGTATATGTCAAATCCTGAATCATTGAATAAAACTTCATCTCTTGAATAATCAAACATATAATCATCAGCTTTTTTTGAGTTTGTCATGAAAAATTTTATTTCAGAAACAGGTTCTCTAATACCCAATTCGGATAGAGAGAACATAATAGTTGTAGCATTATTTTCCGGATCAAACAGGAAAATTTTGCCAGTATATGTATACTCTATATTTCTGTTCCATTCATAATCTGAGTTGGAAAAATAATCTGCACCGGGAATATAAAACCCATAATGAGAATCGGAATTCAATCCTGTGATTTTAAGTATTGTATCACTATCTACATTCCTCACCCCATCACCTTCTATAAGATTATCAATTGAATATGTCTGAATATCTTCATCGTTCGGGTTATTGTTCATTGTAAGAGTAAGCGTTTTATCAGCTGAAGATGTATCTATTTCACTTATATAAATAGTTCCAGATTTAGGAGATATATTCTGGTATCTACAAATGACGCTGCCTTCTCCATTTACTATGTCAATATCTTCATAGTAATAACCGGCACCATTCCCAATATCAAATCTTATAGAAATAGTTCCTTTACTGATGGAAGGAGCCTTGATGTTAATTGCCAGATCTATAGCCAGAAATCCATCTGCGTTAAATATGATTGGAATAGCACTGTTACTATATTCACTCAGGCTTATGTCCGCTTTATATATTGAATCATTAAACATTGAATCAGATACTTGTAATTCTATTGCACTTATTTCTGTTTCATCAGCCTGATGTAGTAAAATTTCTGAAACCTTTTCGGTTCCATGATACCGCTCTCTTGTATTACGGTTATATATACTGGGAACAAAATACATATCCTCATCAAGCGAATCAATATAATAACGGTATTTACCATTACTGTAAGATAAATCAATCAGATCGCCTGTATTATTTCCATCTAACGAATAAAGACGGCCTGGATAAATATAGTATGTATCGTTATATTCAATTTCAAGCATCTGAGGTACTTCACTGGCCTTGATGATATATGCAACAGAACCAGTAGTTATATCAATACTGTTATCAGATGTCATTTCAACTGGATTAGTGAGTACAAGAGAATAAGTTCCCCATAATTTATCTGAAGGTTCCTTCAATCCAAAAATTACATAGCTGAACTTTCCTCCTTCGCTCAAATCATGTATACCATCACGAGTGATAATCCCTGAATAGTTGCCTTGTATGTCAAGAACAGTTCTTCCATATCCTCTGTACGTGCTATCAATAAAGGAAACAACATTTTTTAGATTAATACCTGCCTGGCTAAGTTCTTCAGTATCAACTGTATATGAACCTATATAATATGTATATCCATTTGTGGCAGATATTATTTCTTTTGTCATATCTTCGCCTAAATCAAGATCCTCAGCTTTGAAAAGGTAGAAACTTGTACCACCGGGAAGACCGAAATCAGAAAGTGAAAAGTTCATGCGGCCGGATTGCATTGCACTCTTTTGAACTAAATATATACCGTAGGATGATGCTTTGAATTTATTACGATCATAATTATTTATGTTATTGTTCCATTCTCCGTTAAATGGTTCAAAAAGAACACCATAAACAGAATTTATATCCATATCGGTCAAAGTTATTTCAATATTATCTGCAACAGGCTTCAGTAAACGGGAACCAGTTGCCAGACTAAAAGCCGGAATTTCAATTGAAGATGTTATTTCTTCTGCCGGAATATTTGTTCCGGGATTATTCTCCGGCTGTGAACAGCTTGTAAACAAACACATTAAAACAATTAACAATGATAAAATGATTTTCTTCATGTTATCCCTCTCCTTTTTTCTGGTCATGTAAACCACACCTTTTATTCCCCCCCCCAGAGATCAACGGCGGAGGGATAAGATGAAATATCATCCGATGTACCACATTCTGTCTCTGGGGTTACAGCTTTAGTCTAGCATCCGTATTTCTATTTGGAAAGAGAATATATTTATTCAGACATAAAGCATTTCTTTCTTGATTTAAAACATATGAAGTGAAACATCAAAAAAAGAGAACTACAAATACATGAGTGATGCACAATGTCATTGAATAAAAACAGACCTTAATATAATCGGATAAAACGTTTTTTCAGGATTACGAAGATATTCGGACAAATTGTTAACTATCTTTTTACTGTATTTTAACTTCATTAAATACAAGCTGCGACCAGTAGATGTTGCTGTAAGGGCTGGAAGCATTTGGAACAATATTTACAGCAAGAGCGATATTAATAATGTAGTCAGAACTGTCATCTTCTTCTCTTACATAGTAGTAGGAATAATCATTTGAGGATGAATGGCCTTCTGTCGTTGCTGTAAACAGCGTATTCTCACCCGTATATCTGAAAAGATTAATCCCCTCTTCAATCGGATAAGGATTATCAGACAAAGAATCACTTCCATAAACATCCATGATGAAATGGAAATTATTGATTCCATCCCTTTCTGATCTTCTGATCATGAAATAGTAGTACTCATATACCTTGTCGCTTGAATTCAAGTCCCCGAAGGTATATTCAACCGGTTGTGTAAAAGGTCTTCCATCATCACCTCTGAAAGGATAAAGATAAATCGGATTTCCATCAGAATTTGATTCAACATTGTCAAGTCTTCCTGTATCAAACGTAACAGGAGAACCATTGTAATAGTTGTTGTAGTTTCTTATGTATCTGTTGAAGTTTTCAGCGAGAGAGCCGTGATCTGGCGCTATAGTGTACAGCAGAAGCACAGATGGCGAACCAGGCTGGAGTGCCAGGAGATTCGGATCCGCAGATCTGTTTATATAAACCAGGAAACCCGCGTCATATTCAATGTCATAACCGTTTACATTCGATACCCTGTTGGAAACACTTATGTAATCAGAATAATTGCGGTAGCTCGGAATACCGCATGAAGACAGAAAAAGGATGGAAATAAGAAAAAGTATGATGCCTTTTCTCATAAATCCATCCTCCTATAGAAAACCAGCTTTATGAAAAGCTTTTATTCGAGCACAAGCAGACGTGCTTCAGCAAGAGCTGCGTACTCGGATGATGTGAATTCATCTCTGAGCTGGGAATATGTTGCAACTGCGAGCTCTGTATCGCCTGTCTGTTCATAGATACGTGCAGAGTTGAAGAGAGCCTTCGGGCTTTCCGGAGCTTCTGCAGCATATGTATCCCATACTCTGTTGTAGTATGAGAGAGCTGTGTCTTTGTCACCTGCATTCTCAGCACTTGCGGCAGCATTCATCATCGAAAGGGAAACAAGATATGTGCTTCCACCTTCATTTACAACCTGCTCAAAGCATGAGAGAGCATTTGACCACTCATCAATATCGTAATAGTAAAGCCCAAGCAGATACTTTGCCTTGAGAGATGCATAATCACCTGTCTTTGCTTCTGCGATTATCGAGTCAGCTGAAGCGATGAATCCGTTCACAGCCGCATCATACTCATCTGTCGTATCATCCATGATCAGAAGATTATAGTAATCCTGCTCAAGATCATATGTTGCCGTTGCAATCTTATCCCTGCTGCTGTTGCTTGTGACGGATACAACTGCAATCACCACACAGATAACAACGATTATGATTCCGATTATTGCAAGAAGCCTCGCATTCTTTGCAAAGAACGACTCGGTTCTGGCTGCTATTTTCTCAGATGAAGTCAATTTCTTATCTTTCTTCATAAATCCCCCTTAGAAATAGATAGGCGGGCTGTTTGTCTCCCGCCTACTCTATTCCGGATATCCCTGTCTCAGATTTCTTCGTCTTTGGCCTTAAGCATGTCGGCAAGCGAGAATGTATCGTCATCTTCCTTACCGTCAGCCATGTACTTGGCCATTTCAGACTCCTGATTCTTCTTGATCATCTCCTTGATAGAGAGTGAGAGCTTCTGAGTCTGCGGATTGATTTCAACAACCATTGCAGTCACTTCATCACCGACCTTGAAATTCTCAAGAACCTTGTCTGTGTATTCTTCATCAGGGCCGACCAGATTGTACTTTGAGATAAGACCCTCGATATCGCCGTCAACCTTCACGAATACACCGAAATCCGTAACATTGGAAACTGTTCCCGTAATGACAGAGCCCTTTGGACTTGATCTTCTGAGGTTCTGCCATGGATTACCTTCAAGATTCTTGACAGAAAGACGGATTCTTCTGTTTTCAGGCTCAACTCTGGAAACAACAACTTCAATCTCATCCCCTTCCTTGCAGAACTGAGACATGTTCTTGAGCTTCTTTGTCCAGGAAACGTCATCAATATGCAGGAAACCGTCAATGCCGTCCTCAAGGTTGACAAACGCACCGCTGTTCGTGAGCTTGACAACATTTCTCTTGAGAACCGTACCTACAGGATAGCGCTCCGCGATTGTGTCCCATGGATTTTCAAGCATCTGCTTGATGCCGAGTGAAACACGCTTCTTGTCAAGATCATAGCCGAGGATCTTTGCCTCGACGACATCACCGATTTTATAGATGTCAGCAGGATTAGTGACTTTCTTTGTCCAGCTGAGCTCGGAAATATGAGCAAGCCCCTCAATACCCGGCTCGATACCGATGAACACACCGAACGATGTGATTTTCGTTACAGGAGCCTTGATAACATCTCCGACCTGATAGCGTTCCTCGAAGTTTGTCCATGGATCCTCTGTCATATGCTTGAGGGAAAGATTGATCTTCTGTGTGTCAGGATCAATGTTGATCAGACGAAGCTGGATGACCTGCCCCTTCTTCACATAATCTTTCGGCTTTGTGACATGTCCCCAACCCATATCGTTAATGTGCAGAAGACCGTCGAAACCGCCGAGATCGATGAATGCGCCGAAACTTGTGAATGACTTGACAACACCCTGCACGACATCACCGATCTGAACAGATGAGAAGAACTTCTCCTTGTTCTGTGCGATTATTTTCTCAAGATACTCCTTGCGGGAAACGACACTCTTCATCTTGCTTCCTGTGTGATATTTGTCAATGATGAAGTAATCTGTCTTTCCGATGAGCGTCTCGGGATCCTCGATTCTTACGATATCTGCCTTTGAAAGCGGGCAGAATCCTTTATAGTCAGCACCAAGGTCAACTTCGTAGCCGCCCTTGATAACCTTACTGAATTTTCCCAGAACAGGTGTGCCGCTTTCCGCAGCTTCTCTGAGAGCCTCTGATCTTTCTCTTGCATCAGCTTTCTTCTTTGAGACAATTACCTGTCCGCCCTTTCCTTCTTTGTTGACAATCGCGACGTTCACCTTGTCACCGATCTTCGGCAGCTCGATAAACTCGTCTACAGGAATCTTTCCTTCGCTCTTGTAGCCTACGTCAACAAACACATACTCGTTATTTAACTGTACAACAGTTCCGGTTACGATCTGACCGTCTTCAATGCCAGCAAGTGACTTTAGATACTGCTCCTGCAGCAGAGTCTGCATGTCAGTCATCTGAGTTTCATCTTCCACTTCTTTTTCTCCTAACCAATTACTTAAACAACTTTCTCACAAACTTGATTTATCGTCAAGTGAGAAGTGTCTATATATACAGCGTCTTTTGCAATTTTTAATGCACCGACTTCCTTATTCCTGTCATTGGCATCCCGTTTCTCAATCAGGGAGAGAACTTCCTCGTAGGACTGACCGTCATTCTGCTGTTCGACACGGCGTCTTGCACGCACATCGCTTGAGGCATCGAAATAGAATTTGCACTGCGCGTCGGGGAATATCACCGTGGTGGTGTCTCTGCCCTCGGTCACTATATCCATTTCTCCTGCAATCTTTCTGATACATGCAGTGACAATATCCCTGAGGCGGGGATCGGATGATACGATACTGGCATTCATATCGACAGCAGGCGTGTGAAGCTTGTCCTCTACATCTGTTCCGTCAAGGCATATGTTTCCGTTCACAACGCTTATGCTGACCGATTTTGCGGTTTCAAGACATGCATCCCTGTCGCTGCAGTCTCCGCCTTTCATAAGATGAGCATATGTGACTGCCCTGTAGAATGAACCGGTATTGAGAAAATAATAGCCGAGCCTTGAAGCGGTAAGTTTCGCAACAGTGCTTTTACCGCATCCGGCAGGTCCGTCAATCGCAACTATCATTTTTTCTTTTCATCCTCCCTTGTTTTGGCTTTCGCCTCTTTTTCCCTTCTGAGCGCTGCTCCGAATTTTTTCCTGACGACAAGCGTGTTCTTTCCTTCAAGCAGACCTTCTATCTCCTTTCTGGACAGGTTGCGGAAGTCACCGCTTTGCAGATTTCCAAGCTCGATGCAGCCGATCCTTATTCTTGTAAGTCCTTTGACTTCGTAACCGAGATAGCTGAAGATCTTCCTTATTTCACGGTTCTTGCCTTCCGTGAGAACAACCCTGATGTAATCCCTGCGCTGCGGAATGAATTCGTAGCTCTTTATCCTGTACGGCTGGCTCATATCGATGTAAAGGCCCTGAATAGCTCTTTTCAGATCCTCAGCCAGTGGCTTTCTGTCCAGATGAACGATGTATTCTTTTTCAATCTGGTTTCTGGGATGCGTGACTTTGTTTGCGAAATCTCCGTCATTTGAGAAAATGATCAGACCATTTGAATCCTTGTCGAGACGGCCAACATTGAAAAGAAGATGCTGATCCCTGATTGTTATCAGAGATCTCGCATACTTGTCCTCATTCGGATCGTAGTTTGTACAGACATAACCGCGCGGTTTGTTGAGCGCGATGTAATAGACATTGCCGGCGATTTCAATAGTCTCGCCGTCAACCTGCACGACATCGGTGTCAGTGACTCTGAGACCCATCTGCCTGACCGTTTTGTTGTTCACCATCACACGGCCCTGTTCAATGAGACTTTCGCAGAAACGGCGGCTGCCTACTCCGCATTTTGCCATATACACCTGCAGTCTGAGACCATCTTCAGCCATTATTCCTCATCTCCTTCTCTCTCTTCGTTTTCTTCCTCTTCTTCCTTGTCGAAACGCATTCTGTCGATCTGGCTCAGCTTAGGCAGATCTCCTATTGATTTAAGACCGAACTCGAAAAGAAATTTTCTGCTTGTCCCATACAGACAGGGATGTCCCTGAACATCCTTGCGTCCAACAACCTTTATGTATTCCCTCTCCCTCAGAAGACGGACAATCGAATCAGAGGCAACACCGCGTATTTCATCTATCTCCCTCCTTGTGATCGGCTGGGAATAGGCAACTATTGAAAGTGTTTCAAGGGCAGCACGCGTGAGACGGCGGTCAACCTTGCGTCCGTATGTGGAACGGAGCCTGTCGTAAAGATCGGAAGAAGGGGCGAATTCATACGAACCGTCGGAATTCTCCCTCAGTCTTATGCCATGCCCTCTGTCATCAAAAACCTCCGATATCTCCCTGAGGGCCCTCTGTACGGCCTTGGAGTCGAGATTTGTCATGCTGCACAGCTTTTCCTCATCAAGAGCCTCGTTTTCTATGAACAGTACTGATTCCACCAGTCTGGCATCCGTACTCATCAAACCTGCATTGCCTTTTGCCATAAGTCATTAATCCTCATCACCAAGAAGATCTTCTTCCTCTCCGACGTATTCTTCTCTCTCCTCTTCCAAGTTTTCCCCATCAAGCAGGGTCTTGCGTTCAGGCGATATTATCGAGTAGTCATCCGGATCTCCAAGATCATTCTCGACAACCTCATCGTAATCCTTGTCGTATTCATCAGCAAGCTCAGGCAGCCAGTCATGCGGCCTGGGAACGATATATATCTCGCCATTTGGTTCTTTCTGATGGAAAATGATGATCTTGTCCTTGGCCATTTCAAGGATGGCCATAAAGGAACAGATTATATGAAGAGGCTGATCAAAATGGATAATCACCTCGCTTATCGTAATCTGATCCTTGGACTCGAAAAGTTCCTGCATCAGTGTTATCTTCTCCTTTACGGAAACTTCCTCATAGACGTTGAAAAGCTTTGCCGGTGTCTTTTTCTCGAGAATGCGCCGGAATGTGCTGAAAAGATCATCAATGTCCACCCCGCGAAAAAGATCCTCATCCTGAAACGGAAGGAAGAAGAAATTCTCCCTTCGCGGGATATGGAAACTGTCACCGGTTGCGGCACCGGTGAGAAGATCCGTGTACTTCTTGAATTTCTGATATTCAATGAGCCTGTCGACAAGTTCCCTGCGGGGATCCTCGTACTCCTCGTCGATCTCACCTGCAACAGGAAGCAGCATTTTCGATTTTATGTAAAGAAGATCAGCTGCCATCTTGTAGAAATCTGCAAGATTCCGCAGATCTGACTTATGTTCCTCGATGTATGAGAGAAACTGCTGCGTTATCTGGGCAATGGGAATATTGTAGATATTGATTTCCGCTTTCTGTATCTGATACAGCAGAAGATCAAGCGGGCCTTCGAACTCCTGTGTCACGAAAACCTGCTTTTCTTCCCTGTCAAATATCAGATCGATCCTGTCGTCCTGCAACTTCTATTTCCTGTTTTCCGCTTCCTGCACGGCTTCCTGGTTTTTCGGGAACATCTTTTCCCTGACCACGGCGACAATCTCGGCGACAAGTTCCGGATTGTTCTCAAAGTACTCGATGGTTTTGTCGCGTCCCTGTCCGACTTTCTCACCGTTATATGAATACCATGAACCTGATTTTTCGATCAAACCGTACTTGAGAGCCGCATCAAGCATGCTGCCTACATAGCTGATACCCTTTCCGAAAAGAAGGTCAAGTTCGCATTTCCTGAATGGAGGAGCGACTTTGTTCTTGACGATCTTGACACGGACCCTGTTGCCGACAAGATCATCCTGGCTCTTTCCTATTGACTCGATCTTTCTCACATCCATTCTTACAGATGCATAGAATTTGAGCGCGTTGCCGCCTGTGGTTGTCTCCGGATTGCCGAACATGACACCTATCTTCATTCTCAGCTGGTTTATGAAAATGATGGTCGTATTGCTCTTGGCGAGAATGCCTGTGAGCTTTCTGAGAGCCTGACTCATGAGACGGGCCTGAACCCCCATGTGGCTGTCGCCCATATCCCCATCAATTTCAGCCTGAGGCGTGAGAGCAGCAACAGAATCGACAACGATTATGTCGATGGCACCGGAACGGACAAGAGATTCGGTTATCTCAAGTGCCTGCTCGCCGTTGTCAGGCTGACTTATCCACAATTCATTGATGTTCACGCCGAGATTCCTTGCATAAGAAGGATCAAGGGCATGCTCCGCATCAATGAAAGCAGCGATTCCGCCAAGCTTCTGGCTTTCAGCGATGGCATGAAGCGCAAGCGTTGTCTTTCCTGAACTTTCAGGACCGTAAATTTCTATTATTCTCCCTTTTGGATATCCACCTACTCCGAGAGCCTCATCCAGAAGCAGAGAACCGCTCGGAATGACTTCCACATCCAGTGTTCCCTGTGCATCTCCAAGCTTCATCAGCGATCCTTTGCCGAACTGCTTGTCTATCTGGCTTCTTGCAGCCTCAAGCGCTTCTGAGCGTGCTTTCTGTACATCACCTGAAATTTCAGTAATCTTTGACATTTTATAACTCCTACTGAATACCTATACAAAATTATCCTGCGGTTTGTGCAAAAGACGTCTGGAGTCAAGAATAAAAGTTTCCGGCCCGTCATTGCAATACACTACCTTCATATGTTCTCCAAACATGCCGGTGGCAACTTTGTAGCCCATATCACCAAGCATTCCGACAGCTTTCTCGTATATGGCTCTTGCATCGTCGGGATGAGCCGCATTGTCGAAGCCGGGACGGTTTCCGCGGTAGATGTCGCCGGCAAGCGTGAACTGACTGATGATCATCACTTCTCCTCCCGCCTGGGAAAGAGAAAGATTCATCTTTCCATTCTCGTCCTTGAAAATCCTCAGTCTCATCATTTTCGAAAGAAATCTGTCAAGCATTGACTCGTCATCTCCCTTCTCGACACCGAAGTATACAAGCATGCCCTTCTCAATTGAGGAAACAAGAGTTCCTGCAACAGAGACTGAAGCGTTTTCGACATTCTGTATGACAGCTATCATTTGAAACTCTCCATCGCAAGTTCCTGCATTCTTCTCATGAAGGAAACCTTGTCGCTTTCATTGTAGAAGGCGGAACCGGCAACCGCTATGTCGGCACCAGCGGCGACGACATCCTGAATGGTATTGAGATTGACACCACCGTCAACGCTTATCAGAAAATCATAATCCTCACGTTCCCTCAGTTCCTTGAGTTCAACGATCTTGTTTATGCAGCCCGGAATAAGCTTCTGTCCGCCCCATCCCGGATTCACAGTCATGACAAGAACAAGATCAACCATGTCAAGCAGAGGTTCCAGAACGCACACAGGTGTGGAAGGGATGATCGAGATTCCGCATCTGACACCCCTTTGCCTGATATGAGAAAGAACGCGGTGAAGATGCACGGTGCTTTCCTGATGGATTGTTATCATATTGCAACCGGCATCAATGAAATCATCGATATGGTTTTCAGGATTGATGATCATGAGGTGCGCGTCAAAAAGCAGATCACTGTGCGCTCTGATATCCTTTATGAATTTCGCGCCGAAGGTTATCTGCGGCACAAAGACTCCGTCCATCACATCAAGATGCAGGTACTCGGCTCCGGCCTCTTCCGCATCCCTGAGCGCGTTCAGTACAGATGCGAAGCTGGCTGAAAGAATCGAAGGGGCAATTTCTATTCGCTTTTCATACATGTCAATGAGTATAACCCAAATGCAGAAGAATTGAAATAAAAGCTTTAAGAATCTATGATTCTGACATGAGCAAAAAACAGTTACTGGCCATTCTTGCCATCGGATCTTTTTTCATAATCCTGTACACATTCCTCCAGAATTTCACTTCTGCCCTGAAGGATGTCACTGATTTCCTCTCATCCGGCTTCACGACTCTGATTCTGGGGTTTGTCATCGCTTTCATACTTAACCTTCCTGTCTCCTTCATCGAGAAACATCTGAAAATGACAGGACGGACAGGAGACAGATACAGACGTGTTTTCTCGATTTCTCTGGCGATAATCTGCTTTGCACTTCTCGCTCTCCTGCTTCTCCTTTTCATAATTCCTTCTCTTTTCGATGCGGTGAAAACACTGATTGCATCAATAGACAGCCTTATCTACAAGCTTGATTCATCTGATGAAGGTGCAGGCAGGATGACAGATCTTATGGAGGATCTGCTTTCCTGGCTGGGCATGAGCATTGAGGAATTCACGGAAATGGCCGCTTCCTTTCTCAGGGACAGTTCACCTTCCTTCATCAGATCGACGATAAATACAATAATGATCACGGTATCCTCGGCTGTCTCATTGTTCATAGCGGTTATTTTCGCTGTGTATTTCATAAGCTCGAAAGAAATGCTCTCACGCCACATCACGACGCTGATTTCGCTTTTCTTCAGTGCAAAGACCGTAAGCAGGATAATCCATGTCGCATCTCTTTCCTATACCGCTTTCTCCCGTTTCATATGCGCTCAGGTCACGGAAGCCGCGATAATAGGAGTTCTATGCAGTGCGGGAATGTTCATCCTTCGTCTTCCAAACGCGCTCACAGTCGGCGTCCTTACAGGAATCACAGCTCTGGTTCCGGTCTATGGCGCATATGCGGGCGCACTTTTCGGTGCACTTATCATAGCAGTCACATCACCGCTTCAGGCAGTTCTGTTCATTATTTTCATAATTGTCCTCCAGCAGCTTGAAGGAAATCTCATTTATCCTAAAGTCGTCGGCGGATCAATGGGACTGCCATCCGTATACACATTCACCCTTGTCACACTGTCCGGAGCTCTTTTCGGCCTGGCCGGAATGCTTTTCGTCATACCGCTGGCTTCAATCTGCTTCTCATTGCTGAAGGAATACAGACAGGCCAAGTCTTTTTAGATCATAAAGAATCCGGATCGGAAAAGCAGGATGCCGTGAATCAGCAGACCCGGTTCTGATCATTTGACATGATTTGTTTGCCAAAGCCGGATTTTGGTGTTATTATTGAATATGAACAGCCGAGCAGGAATGCCCTGCCCGGTTTGTTTTTCGATTATACGGAAGAAAAAAAATCAAGGAGAGTTTGTGTATGAGAAGCAGCTCCATTACAAAAATACTGAAAGAAGACAGGGATTTCTCCAAGTCTGAACTGGCTTCATTTTCCACTGAAAGCTTTCTGGAGATAGACAAGTGTGCCGGTAAGCTTGAGTATGATGAGCTGAGCGGACTTTATTCAAAAGCGCTTGAGATAACAGGAGAGAGAGAGAATTCTGTCTATGCGCGCTATGTTCTGGGCACCATAGCCTTTATCCAGCGGCCTCATGAAGACAACATAATAATGCAGAACCTGCTGATCACATTCTACGACAACCATAACTGGACAGTCGTTGAATTTCTTTGCAGGAAGATCCTTTCATTCAGCGAAAACAAGCTTGCCCTGCGCATACTTGCAGACTGCTATGAGGAAGAAGGCAGGGATGATGAAAGATGGGATGTTCTCGAAAGACTTGTCAAGATTGACTTTGAGGAAAAGAAGATCACAAAGAATCTTGCAGATCATTTCTTGGAAAAAGGAGACAGTGAGAAAGCCCTGCTTTACTACCGCCGTGCACTCACCCGCTATATAAGTGCAAAGGATGCGGAAGGAATAAGGAATCTGTGGACAATCCTTCTTTCAATCCAGAGCGATGATTTCGGTTACTTCCTCGGAATCGGTGAGAAAGTCGCCGCTGCGGTCAGCCGTCCCCTGGCAATCGAGCTTCTTTCAGATCTTTACACCCATTTCTCGAATGACAGCGGAAAATCCATCCAGATACTCAAGAAAGCACTTGAGATTGATCCGCTTGAGAAGAGACCGAGAGAAGAGCTCGTCAAAGTCTACAGAAAGAAATACGAGAAATCGGCGCGCCTTGCAAAGTGCATAGAGAAGTCAGGTCTGAACAATCCAGGCGAGGATGTGAACAAGGCGATTGCATTCTTCGAAACAGACATTGCATTTGATGTGGGAAGCTTTGTCTATCAGAGAAGCACGGACAGACTCGGTCTCATCCAGAGCATAAATGACAAGGAAGTTGTTGTTGCCTTCAACAAGGCAAACAGGGTTTCCATGTCTCCTGACATGGCATTCAAAGCGCTCACTCCGCTTCCGAAGAACAATATCCTTGTTCTTAAGACCGCAATTCCAGCAAAGCTTGCCGCAAAGGTCAAGGCAGATACGCGGTGGGCTCTTGTGACAATAATGGAAAGCAGGGGCAGCAGATGTTCGATCAAGGAAATCAAGGAAGAGCTTGTTCCATCCGTCCTCACATCTTCAGAATGGGATGATTTCAAAGCCAGGGCAAGGAAAATCCTTCAGGAAGATCCGTACTTCTGTGCAGTTGCCGGCGAAAATGATACGTATACTCTCAGGACGACACCGATCACCCAGGAGGAGAAACAGCTCGCCACATTCCTTGGAGAAAAGGATTTCTATTCAAAAATCAGGATTGCAAAAGACTTCATCACGCTTGATCTGGACACTGAATCGGAAGCATTCTCCGAAATGGTGAAATTCTTCAACAGTGAACTTGCGAATATGAAGAACGGAGTTGACGACAAAGTCATGTCATCCTTCCTTCTGCTTGACATGCTTAAAAACCAGCTTCACATTCCCACAGCTGTCATTGACACAAATGTCTCGTTCTCAGATCTCTACAAGAACTGTGAAGACAGGATCGCCATATTCGATGCAATCAACAATGCCGATCTCAAGAAGAGCTATCTCGAGAATGTGATGAATTGTGACAGGAACTGGCCGGACGTGTTCAGAAAGTGTTTTGCCTACTATACATATTCATGGATTCCCAACATCCTCAAGGCAAACGGCAAGGCAAACATCTATCTTGATATCCTTTCCTCCAGCGTACGTTCATATAAGGAAAACGTTGATGTTTTCCTGTGGAACTACAAGAATGCGGATGATGAGGAATGGGAAAAGGCCGGCATCACGCCTGACGAACTCATTCTCACCCTGCTTCTTGTCCTTGACTATACAGCATCCCTGATAGATGTGAAGAAAGATGTGAGCGAGAACAAGAAGAGAAAGGATCTTGTCGTGAACTACCTATTCAAGGAAAAGCAGATATACAGGGCATTGAAAAAGGGAGACGAGAGTTTTGCGGCAAAGATCTATTCGATCATTGCAAACGACCGCAACATCGACAAAGGACTTGTCATCGAAGTCAAGCACTTCATCGGTGAGCTGTATCCTGATTTCACATTCTTCGATGATCAGCATATCGCCATTGACGAAGACAGTCTCATACCCATGGGTTTTCTTTGCACAAAGAAGGCGCTTGAAGAGAAGATCAGGGAGAAAGAGCATATAGAACATGTCGAGCTTCAGGAAGTCGCAAGTGAAATCGCAGATGCAAGAGCTCTCGGTGATCTCAGGGAAAATGCTGAGTACCAGTACGGAAAGGATAAACAGAAGAACCTCAATGCAAGACTGAGGACACTCACAGATGAAATCGAAAAGGCACAGGTCATCACTCCGGAAATGGTCAATGATTCAAAGATCAGTTTCGGCACGGAAGTGACTCTTCATGACAATCTGCAGAACAGGGACATCACCTACACCATTCTCGGACAGTGGGAGTCAGATCCCGACAACGGAATACTCAACTTCAAGACACCTCTGGGAATGAAACTTCTCAACAAGACAGTCGGTGATGAACTTGATTTCTCCATCAACGGCAATCTCTACAGCTACAAGGTTCTTTCAATCAGGACTGGTTCCTTCTGAGCTGTGAAAGGAAATCGACATGGCAGACAACATACATGATCAGTGTGACTGCCATGAATGAAAGACCTAAAAGAACTGTCCGGATGAAATTAATAAGCGTGGAGCCTGTTTCATAAAATGACGGGCTCCATACTTTATATAACAGCGCAAGAACAATGAGAGGCAGGTTCACAAGTGTAAGGCGGGCAAGCTTTCCTGCCAGGCGCGCATATTCAAAATCCCTGATGAAAAAGAAAAGGATCACGGCACCAAGAAGAGATGAGAAAATATAGCTGATTGCAAGAGATGTTACACCGAATCCAGATTTTATCAGGAAAAGTGTCAGAACAAGGTCTAATAATGTCACACCTGCCGATACTGCAAGATTAGCATAATACCTGTTCATGCTGAACATGCAGCGCTGGAGGATCGAGTAGAATGCAAGAGGAATCATCGCAATAAGATAATAATCCAGTACACTGGCTGTCAGATTTGTGTCTTCAAGAGTGAATGCGCCTTTCTGAAGCACAACAGCAACACACTCATGACTGAGGGCAAGCAGTATTACAGCCGATGGAAGAAGAAAGGTGTACAGATATTCCATAGATTTGCAAAGAAGCTCCGATCTCCTTTTCTCGTTTCCGGCCTGTGAGAACAGGGGAAAATAAACAGCGGAAATAGAAGAAAAGAATATTCCGTACGGTGCCTGATAGAAAATGACAGCATTGCTGAATGCCGTAACGGAACCTTCGGCAAGACTTGAAGCAAGATACAGTGTTACAGACTGTGAGATGATTGCAATCATGCTGCCTATGCTGGATGGCAACCAGTGTGCGAGGACACAGCGGAAATCTGGTGAGGAAAAAGAGAAATCAAGGCGGAAACGCACTTTGAGTTTTCTGAAACCCAGATAGACAATGAACAGCTGTACAATTGATCCCGATAGAACACCTGCAGCCATTGACCAGTAACCGATACGGCCGGAGAAAAGGGGAAGAGAGACAAGTATTCCTAAAGTGAAGAAAACAGGAGCGATACTTGATACGATGAATCTTTTTCTGGTCTGCAGAATCGTGCTTATGAGCGTAGAGAGGGAAATAAAGAAAAGAAAAAGTGTGAAATACGGAAGCAGAGATGCTGAAATGCTTATTCTGTATTCATCTTCAAAATCTGAAAGAAGCTTTATGAGCGATGTGGAGAAGAAAATCGAAAGAATGAGAAGAAAGAAGAAAACGAGAATGAGGAAACTCACAAGCTGGCTGTAAAGTCTGCCGCATCTCTCATCGTCATGCGTGAATGATGAGAAAAGCGGAAGATAAGACTGGGAGAGCGAACCTTCTGCAAAGAGCTTTCTGAAATTGTTGGGAATGTTATATGCGAAGTTCACTGCATCAGTGAGGGCGCCGGCTCCGAAGTAAACTGCAAGCGCCCTGCTCTTCAGTATTCCAAGAAGCCTTGAGATGAGGGTTGAAGCCATCATCACAAGCGATGATGACTCACTCTTTCTTTCCATAAAAGCGTTCCAGATATTCCTTTTTGAACTGAGTGAATGTTCCCTCTCTGATTGAGGCTTTTATCCTTTCCATCAGGTTGTACAGATAAGTGAGATTATGTTCGGTGGCAAGCATCGCACCGAAAATTTCATTGCACTTTATGAGGTGGTGGACATATGCTCTTGTGTATTTTGTGCATGCGGTGCATGTACAGCCTTCCTGAACAGGTCTCATGTCGAATTTATGTACAGCCTTCTTCATGGTTATCACGCCGTCATCAGTAAACAGACCGCCGTTACGCGCCATTCGAGTTGCAAGCACACAGTCAAAAAGATCAATTCCGTTTGCAACGCATTCGAAGATATAGTCTGGAGATCCTATTCCCATGACATAACGCGGTTTTTCCTTTGGTATGAACTCACTTGTATAGCCGAGGAAATCATTGAACATGTTCTTGCTTTCTCCGACAGAAAGCCCGCCGATTGCAATTCCGGGGAAATCCATATCACTGATTGCAAGAGCACTTTCCTTCCTGAGATCCTTGTAGAAGTTCCCCTGCACGATACCAAAGAGATTACCCCTGAACTGCTCGCCGAGCCTGTTTCTTTCTTCTATCGACCGTTCAGCCCAGAGCTTTGTGACTCTCCATGCTTCTTTTGCATTCCTGTATTCAATATCCGGAGGGGTGCAGACATCAAGAACCATTGCGATATCGCTGCCGAAAACCGACTGGATATCGACAACCTTCTCAGGCGTGAATACATGACGGGAACCGTCAATATGGCTCTGAAACGTCACTCCGCTGTCCTTTACCTTTCTAAGACCGGAAAGGGAGAAAACCTGAAATCCCCCCGAATCGGTAAGTATGTTTCCGTTCCATGAACAGAATTCATGAAGGCCGCCGAACTGTCTGATGACATCAAGTCCTGGTCTGAGATAGACATGATATGTGTTTGCAAGAATGAGGCGGTATCCTATGTCTTGGATCTTGTCATGATACATAGCCTTCACTGTCGCGTTTGTGCCGACAGGCATGAAAGCCGGAGTCTCGACCCTGCCATGAGGCAGATCAATATAGCCAAGACGCGCATTGCTGTTTTTGTCCTGTAATGTACATGTGTAGATATTCTTATGCATTTCCTTTTCCTATCACCCTTATCAGCAGTGATAGCACAAGCGTGCCCGTTGTGGGAATGATAACAGAAAACGCAGGATCAAGAATAGCCTGGGAACACATTATTGTGACAACCATCTCGCATACATAATATACTACAGCAGTACACAGGGACTGTATGATTGAAAACAGGAACACATTCTTTTTGAACCGGTAGTTCATCAGAAGGGAAATGACAACAAGAGTCAGTATTGCCAGGGGTGAAAACAGACGCGACCAGAAGTCAGTCTGCAGTGTATACCACACTTCCCTGTCTATCACCTTTATGCGTGAAAGATAATCAAGAGCATCAGATATTGCCATTGTGGAAATGTTTCTTGACTGATTGCGGAACATTGATGGCTGAAGCGTCAGTTCATCAGCATCATATGAATCGAAGAAGGAAGATGAAATCGTTGAATCAGGAAGCACTGAATAAACTCTTCCTTCATGAAGAACCCAGTTGCCTTCCTCATAATCCGCATAAGAAGCTTCCAGCCTGCCTGTTATGCTGTGTTCATCGTCAACCTCAATCACATTGACATCGAAAAGCCTCTGGCTGTTTTCCTCGTAATAAGATGCATTGATGATGTATTTCCCTTCAATATCACCGAGACTGATATCCCTGCTGTCCTGTGTCGAACTCTGACCGAAAAGTTCTCTTGTCAGGCGGTCATGCTCAACAGAAGCATCAATGAGTACAGTCTCGCTGAAAACCGAGAAAAGCGCTGTGACGGCAAGCGTCATTATGATTACGGTTCTGCATACGCGTGCATAGCTTATTCCTGCATTCAGCAGCATTATCATCTCATTGTTGCTTTCAAGCTGGGACATGAAGAATGTGGTGCCGAAGAGAAATGAGACAGAGGATGCCATCATCAGATATTCCGGAGTTCCCAGAACGGCAAGGTACAGTATGGTGGAAAGAGAGACGGAATTGGTCACATAGCTGTTCATCGAAGAGAACATGTTCACGGCAATGATCAGCATGGTGCAGATCATCAGAGCGCCAAGAGATGTCCTGAGGATCGAGAAGGAAACATATCTGTCAATAATCTTCATGATGTCCTCCTCTTCAGAAACAGAAGCAGGAGTCCTGCCAGAATCATGAAAGCATCTGCAACATACATAAGTATGCCGGCGTTGAATGAATAGTCGAAAATTTTCAGCTGGCTGAAGAAAAGGATATACCAGTATGATACAGCGATCAGTAAGCTCAGGCCGAATCCCACAAGACGTCCGTGCTTTATCTTGATAAGGCTCAGCGGAAGCGTTGCTATGGTGAGCGCCAGCGGAGCAAGTGCAAGTGCGAATTTCTTGTTGAATTCGGCTGAATAGTACTGATAGTAGAACTGGATCGGCTCGTCTTCTCCAAGCGAATCAAGTCTTGATTTCTCCCTCTCAAGATCATTTTCACTCATTTCGAGATCTGCTGTATTTTCCAGTGAGACAATCATTGATGCAAGCGACAGGAGGCTTTCCTGCCTGTCCTGATGGAATGCAGCGACATCCCTGTCCCTCATTTCCCTGCGGCTTTCCATCAGGGGAAGAAGCTCCCTGTTGGAAAGATTGGACGGGTCGCTTGAAGTAAGAGATGGAACCTGATCGGAAAAATCAAGATACATGACAGCATTTTCACTGTCACTGAGCATATATGAATTTATATTGTCCTCGCTGAGCAGCAGGCGGGCATCTTCCAGAGAGAGCGCATATATGAATGATGCAGGATCGATAAGTTCAAGCCGTCCCTGCCTGCTTGTTACAGTTATATACGGCTCCCTGGCTCCTGTGAAAAGAATGATATCGCTGATGATATCGTCATCAACATCACCATTGCGCATGACAACATCTCCGACAGCATTTGTTGTGTTCCCGCTTATTTCGAATGTCGGAAGATCTCTCATGACATTTGTAAGCATTTTCTGATAAGTCCTGCTGCTGAGCGGCATGAGATAATCTGAAATATAGAATGTGAGACAGGAAAAACAGAGGGAAAGGATGATGAGAACCTTATATACCTTCGTAAGATTTATCCCGTTTGAGCGCAAGGCCATAAGCTCATTGCTGGCTCCAAGATCTCCCAGAACCATTGATGATGCTGAAAGTGTCGCAAACGGAACCACATACTGCAGGAACTCGGGAATTGCACTGACCACAAGAAAGAAAATCGTTTTTAAATCAACATTCTTAAGCAGAACCTGCTGTACAAGCAAAAGAATCTGATTGATGAAAAATATGAAGAAAAAGAACATGAACGAGACAAGGAAATTCAGAATGAATTCCCTTGCCACATGAAAATCTAGTAAGAAATAACGTGCTCTTCTTCCTTTCAATTTCACACTCCTGTGGATCCGTATCCTCCGCTTCCTCTTTCAGTTTCGCTTAAACTTGTCACAACTTCATATCTGACAGACTCGACCTTTGCAAAGACGAACTGCGCTATCCTGTCTCCGTTATTCACAGTGAAATCATTTTTTGAATGGTTGATGAGAACTACACCAACCTGACCTCGGTAATCACTGTCGATTGTGCCTGGCGTGTTCAGAACGGTAATGCCTTTCTTGAGGGCAAGTCCGGAACGGGGACGCACCTGAATCTCATAGCCTGAGGGAATTTCAACAGCAATACCTGTCGCAATGAGCTTCGCTTCTCCGCTTTTAATAATAACGGGCCCATCGGGAAGACAGGCCCTCACATCGGCACCGGCAGCTCCGGGGCTTTCAAAACTTGGAGCTGCAGCACCTTTTTGAAGTGTGATTTTCACAACTTCGCTCATTTTGTCTCCTTTTCTTCTTTCCTGCCTGCATCAGGCTGTGCATCGATGTAGGAAAGGTTTAGACGATCCATTCTGTCAATGTCGATGAGCTTTACATCAACCTGCTGGCCGACCTGAAGGACGTCGCTTACCTGCTTGACCCTTGTCTTTGCAAGCTTAGAGATATGACAAAGTCCTTCCTTGCCCGGAAGAATCTCGATGAATGCCCCGAAGTCAACGATCCTCTTCACAGTACCATGATAGATCTTGCCGACTTCAGGTTTCTCTATGATGGCAAGAGCAAGTCTCTTTGCCTCCTGTGCACAGGCATTGTTCTTGCCGTAAACAGTTACCATGCCGGAATCATCGATATTGATCTCCGCACCTGTCTGCTGTGCGATTGCCTTGATGTTCTTTCCTCCTGTTCCGATGATCGCACCAATCGCATCTTCAGGAACCTTGAAGGAAAGAATCTTAGGAGCAAGCTCGGAAAGCTCGCTTCTGGGGGCAGGAAGAGTCTCAGCCATGATGCCGAGGATGTGCATTCTGCCTTCCCTGGCCTGTGACAGAGCCTTTGACATGATCTCCGGTGTGACACCGGCAATCTTGATATCCATCTGGAAAGCTGTGATACCGTCCTTTGTTCCTGCGACCTTGAAGTCCATATCGCCAAGGTGGTCTTCTTCTCCAAGGATATCGGAAAGGACTACGTATTTTGCATAGTCTGCACCTTCAGTGATGAGACCCATAGCGATACCTGCAACAGGCTTCTTTATCGGAACGCCCGCATCCATGAGCGAAAGGCAGCCGCCGCACACTGAAGCCATTGAGGAAGAGCCGTTTGACTCCATGATCTCGGAGACAACACGGATTGTATACGGGAAGCTTTCCTTTGAAGGAATCACAGCTTCAAGTGCTCTCTGTGCAAGATGTCCATGACCGATCTCCCTTCTTCCTGTTGTAAGGCGTCCGCATTCACCGACTGAGTACGGCGGGAAGTTGTAGTGGAGCATGAAGTTGGAATATGTCTTGTCTCCGTCGATCGTATCGAACATCTGCTCGTCGTTTGCCGTGCCGAGCGTTGTGACTGCAAGTGACTGTGTTTCGCCACGTGTGAAGAGCGCGGAGCCGTGTGTGCAGGGAAGAAGTCCGACTTCGCATGTGATAGGACGGATATCCCTCACGCCTCTGCCGTCTGTTCTCAGTCCGTCGTTGAGAATCGAGGAGCGCAGGATAGTGTATTCAAGATCCTCGAACATAGCGGCAAGCTGTCCTTCTCTCTTCTCATCTGCGGCGATGAGGTCGGCAAAATGCTCCCTTACCTGCTGATGAGCTTTCTCAAGAGCCGCATAGCGGTTCTGCTTGCCCTTCACAAAGCTTGCCTCCTTCTCAAGCGGAGTTGCATACTCCCTTACAGGCTCGAGCCAGGAAAGGTCTTCATTGATCTCCATGAGAGGCAGCTTTTCCTTACCGCACATTTCCCTCATCTTCATCTGTGCCTCACAGATTCTCGTGATGACAGGCTGTGCAGCATTGATTGCCCCGAGCATTTCATCTTCGCTTACTTCCTTCGCACCGCCTTCAACCATTGTGATGCCGTCATGTGTACCGGCAACAACGATATCAAGAGAAGCGGAAGGAATCTGCTGGAATGTCGGATTGATGACATATTCTCCGTTGATCAGCGCGACTCTGACAGCTGCGATAGGACCATAGAAAGGAATGTCTGAAATTGTCACAGCGCAGCTTGCTGCATTGATTGCAACAATGTCAGGGGTATGTGACATATCCGAGGAGACAACTGTCGGCACGATCTGGATCTCACGTCCGAATGCTTTGTCAAAAAGCGGTCTCATCGGACGGTCGATAAGACGGGAGACAAGGATCTCCTTGTCTTTCGGTCGGCTTTCCCTTTTGAGAAAACCTCCGGGGATCTTACCGGCTGCATAATATTTTTCATTGTACTCGACTGAAACCGGAACATAGTCGATCGGTTCGCTCGGTGCAGCGCCGCAGCATACTGTTGCGATGACTGCAGAACCTGCATAATGTGCATAGACGGCACCGTTGGCCTGCTTTGCGATTTTGCCTGTCTCGAAGACAAGCTCTGTGTCTCCGACCATTACGGAGACAGAAGTAACGTTTGACATAAATTAATCCTTTTCTGTTCTTTTTCTGTTCTTTTTTGTGTGCAAAAGCCAGACCTGAACAGCCTGGCTTAAAATCAATCTATTTTCTGAGACCCAGTTTTGCGATGAGCTCTCTGTATTCGTTGATGTCACGGTTCTTGATATAGCGCAGAAGTCTTCTTCTCTGACCAACCATCTTGAGAAGACCGCGGCGTGATGCATGATCTTTCGGGTGAGTCTTGAAATGGCTCTGAAGATCATTGATCCTTGCTGTGAGAAGTGCGACCTGAACAGCAACATCACCTGTATTTGTTGTGTTGCCGCCATACTGTGAAACGATTTCCTGCTTTGTTTCCTTTGTAATCATCTGAGTTTTTCTCCTTGACTTAAAAACATGATTGAATCAGCACCGTTCCTGTCCAGAGGATATGAGGAGCGGATCACAAGTTTTTTTCCCTCGATTCTCAGAATGCAGTCCTCACAGGACTTGTTCATGAGAATCAGGAGAGCTCTGTAAATCCCGTCTCCTGGCAGTCCCTGACCTGTCACGGCCATGCTGTTGTACCATCCACCGTCACTGACAAACACATTATCCGTCAGATCATAGCGGTAAGCACTGCCTGCGAGTCTGTTCACGCCTGCGATGTCCCCCTGTGCAAGAAGCTCTCTGAGTCTGGTTGAAGAAATCCTGACACGGCCGGTGTCCAGAACAGGCGGAATGATTCTCACATCCGCAGCGACACCTTCACATTCAAACGCACGGGACAATTCTCCAGCCGTAATCTGATTCCCTGCGTAACCGCATCTGAAGTCCTCCCCGACTATGACGGCATTTACACGGCACATCGTACATAGCAAGTGAATGAACTCACGACCTGATATCATATGACAAAAGTCAATAACCAGTGTGTAATCAGTGAAAAAACTTTCAATGTAGGAACATCTGAGCCTCAAAGTATCAAGTGAGGGAATGTTTCTGTCCTTCGGATTGACGGAAAAAGTGATGACGCATGTCATGCAGCCCGGATGTGCAAGCTTATAATCACTCAGTGTCGTGAATATTTTCCTGTGCCCCAGATGGACGCCGTCAAAAACGCCTATTGCAAGGGCAATGTCTCTGTCTTTCATCAGCCCTTCTTCAAGGCATGTCGAAAAGTCAAATATCCTCACGGTTCACCATGGCTGTGATTGAATAGCCGCCATTTTCCTTTTCCCTTAAAACACCAAGCAGCCTCCCTCTGTTGTAAAGAAGGCAGTACCCGCTTGAAGATTCCTTCAGCACACTCAAGGCAGGCAGGGAGACATAGCCGTTTCTGAGACGGTAAAGCCCTGCATCTGCGATATCAGCAACACCGTCTATGACTGCCTTGAGATTTGATTCTGTCTGTTTGCAGGATGCAGGTATGTCTGTCACATCCTCATAGCAGAAAGGCCCGATAGAATAACGTTCGAGAGCCGCGAGATGACCGGCGCTTCCCACTGCCACAGCAATATCGCGGGCAAGTGAGCGGATATAGGTTCCCTTGCTTACACGGCAGTCGATAATAAGATACGGTGCCTCATATGAAAGAACAGAAAGAGAGTGTATCCTCACCTTTCTCGGCTTCATATCCACTTCCCTGTCGCTTCGCGCAAGTTCATATGCTCTTTTACCACCGACATGGATTGCGGAGTACACCGGTGGGATCTGTTCGATCTCTCCGGTGAAAGAAGGAAGAATTTTCTCTATTTCTCCAAGACTGGGAATATGTTCAGAGCGTCTTACGATTTCTCCATCAGGATCCAGCGTGTCGGTCTCGCATCCCAGCATTATCCTGGCTCTGTATGACTTGTCGAATCCGGAGAAGACAGGATTGAGTTTCGTTGCTTCTCCGGTAAGGACGATCATGAGGCCGGAAGCGAACTTATCAAGAGTTCCGCAGTGTCCGACCTTGCTTCCCTTATAGATTCTCTTGACCGGGTAGAGTGACTGGAAGCTTGTCACACCGCTTTCCTTTTTCGCAATTATTACAGAAAAGTCACTCATGCTTTCCCAATGCTCTGTCAATTAGGTTGTTTATTCTTTCTCCTTCCTGATAGCTTGTATCCGGATGGAATCTCAGCACGGGCGTGTTGCGTGTCTTCAGTATCTTAGCCAGATGTCCCTGAATGAAACCTGCCGCACTGTTGAGAGCCTTGATGCTTTTCCCGAGATCTTTCTCCATAAGGCATGAGACGAAAACATCCGCATATGCATTGTCAGGAGAAAGGGAAACCTCCGTGACTGAACAGAAACGCGACAGCGACGGGTTCTTAATAACACCCGTCACTATCATTGTGGAAACACTCTCAAGTATCCTTGATTCCAGTCTTTCTTCTGAATACTGACTCATTCCGGTATATCCAATTTCCTTGCAATTTCCTGCATCTGAACGAATTCAAGGATATCACCCTTCTGGAGATCCTGGAAGTTCTCAAGACCGATACCACATTCATAACCGGCATTGACTTCCTTGACGTCATCCTTGAATCTCTTGAGAGACATCATCCTGATGTTCTCCTTGTTAATCTGGATGCTGTCCCTGATAACCTTCACATATGCATTCCTTGTGACTTTTCCATCAAGGATGTAGCAACCTGCGACAAGACCGATCTTGGGAACACGGAAGACTTCCCTGACTTCGGCAGTGCCGAGATCAACTTCCCTGATTTCAGGAGAGAGCATGCCTTCCATTGCCGCCTTGATGTCGTCAACCACATCATAGATGATGTTGTACTTCTTGATCTCGACTTTCTCCTGTTCGGCAAGAGCCTGTGCACGCGGAGTCGGACGGACGTTGAAGCCGATGACAAGCGCATTTGAAGCGGCTGCAAGAGTAATATCACTTTCGATGATCGCACCGGCGGAGGCTCTGATGACGTTCAGGCGGATTTCGCTTGTACTGAGTTTCTCAAGTGTACCCTGAAGAGCTTCGACAGAACCCTGGACATCACCCTTGATGATGACATTGAAGTCCTTGATCTCCCCTTCCTTGATCTTGTCATAGAGATTTTCGAGTGTAACCTTGTTTCCTGCACCTGTGTTGCCCAGTCTCTCAAGCTCCTGTCTCTTAGCACCGACCATTCTGGCCTGCTTCTCATCTTCGGTGACCTGGAACGGATCGCCTGCTGAAGGAATATTTGAAAGACCGATGATCTCAACAGGAGTGGAAGGGCCTGCACTCTGTATCTTCTTGCCCTTGTCGTCAAACATCGCCCTGACTCTTCCGGGATATATTCCCGCAACGTAATAGTCGCCCTGATGCAGAGTACCTTTCTGCACGATGACAGTTGCGACAGTGCCTCTTCCCTGATCAATGCGGGACTCAAGCACCTTTCCCACTGCCCTGCAGTTCGGATTTGCCCTGAGTTCAAGCATCTCAGCCTGAAGCAGTATTGTATCAAGAAGATCGTCGATACCTTCCTTTTTGAGCGCTGATATCCTGCAGTAGAGAGTCTGACCACCCCATTCTTCCGGAACAAGTCCGATCTCTGAGAGCTGCTGCATGACTCTGTCGGGATTGCTGTCTGCGAGATCGCATTTGTTGATGGCTACGATTATAGGCACTTTCGCAGCCAGTGCATGGTCAATGGCCTCCCTCGTCTGTGGCATGACACCGTCATTTGCCGCAACAACAAGAACAACGATATCCGTGATCTGTGCACCGCGGGCTCTCATCATGGAGAATGCGGCATGACCCGGAGTGTCCAGGAATACAACATCGCCTCTGCCCGGCACATTCACCTTATATGCACCGATATGCTGAGTAATGCCGCCGAACTCGCCTTCTGCGACGTTGCTTGACCTGATCGCATCAAGAAGCTTTGTCTTACCGTGGTCGACGTGACCCATGATCGTGACGATAGGGGCACGCGGAACCATGTCCTCCTCTCTGTCTTCCTCGTTCTCAATAACTGTTTCATCGTAAAGAGAGACAAGATGCACAGAACAACCGAACTCAGATGCGATGATTTCAGCTGTTTCGTGGTCGATCTGCTGGTTTATGGTAACCATCATCCCCATTTTGAAGAGCTTTGATATGATATCGCTCGCCTTGAGATTCATCTTCTTTGCAAGGTCGCTTACTGTGATGTTCTCCATAATATCAATTGACTTCGGAACGGCGGCAAGTTTGCTTTCCTCTTTCTTCTTCTGCTGATACTGGAAGTCGACTTCCTGATCCTTTCTGTTCCTGTAGTCATTGTTGTCCTTCTTTTTTCCGCCGGACTTTCTTGCTCCGCTTTTCTGATTGAGATCAAGGGCATCGCTGCCTGAAACTCCTGCGGAAGTACGTGCAGGACGGGTAAATGAACCGCCCTGACGGTTGAAAGGCTGGCCGCCTGCTGCATTGCCGCCGAAACGGGAAGAACCGTCTTTGCCGAAAGGACGTCGTCCGTCTGCTCCCTGCTGCGCATTGCTGTTCGGAAAACGTCTGCCGCCTGCATTGCTGTTTCCGCCATAACGCTGTCCGGATGGACGTGTCGGCCTGCCGCCGACTATACCGGCAACCCTCGGCCTGCCTGAAGTCTGGGATGTGGAGACGACCTGGCCGGGAACCGGAGGAAGATTGCTTGCCTTTATGACAACAGGGCCGTTATGAAGAATACTGTTCACCCTCTCGCCTCCGACAAGATTCCTGTTGGCTGCAGGGACTGTCTGTGAAAGACGGCTGCTTCCGTTTGAAGGAGTCTGCCTGATCTGAGGTGATACGGAAGGATGAACAAGAGTTCCCTTTTCCGCTTTGACCTGTGCGGCCGGCCGGGCCGGAGCTGATGAAGCAGATGATACGGCCTCCTCTTTCTTCTCATCCTTCACTTTGGCCTTGACCGTAACGATCTTCTTTTTTATGACAACGACCTTTTTCTCGGGATTCGAAGAGGCTGCAGCCTGCTGTGCGTTATTCTGCACAGTGGCAGAAGGTACCGGACTCTGGCTCTTCTTTATAACTCTGATTTTCGTCTTTTCTTCGCTCATATTCACCTTAAATTCAATTATTCTTCTTCAAATTCGAACTCTACGCCACAGTTTGGACATACAGTTGTCCCCACCTTGACACTGTGACCGCAGTTGGGACATTCAAACTCCTCTTCGACTTCTTCCTCAACGGAAATGTATTCATTGATGGAATCTCTTTCTTCCTGTGTAAGTCCGATCTCATCAAGCTCATCATCGGTGAGATTCGCATATTCCTCAACCGTGTAGATGTCGCGGAAATTGAGCTTCTGCACAAGATCTGGCGAGATGCTGAGTTCGGAAAGAAGAGTCTCATTCTCATCGATTCCGAGCTCCTGAGCTGTAAGAGGCTTGTCTGCTGCGACATCCATATTCTCATCAACCGGCATGCCGTTTGTGAAAATGGCCTCAGCCTTCTCCCTTGTTTCCTGAGAGATATCGAGAGCATCGAACTGCTCCTGTGTCATAACCTCGATCATCCAGTCACAGAGGCTGTTCGCAAGGTTTACATTGACGCCCTTCGGACCGATTGCAAGACCGACATCCTTCTGACTTACGATCGCAACAGCTCTCTTTGTGGTGAAGTCAATGAGGTAGACCTTCTCGACATGAGCCGGAGTCAGTGCGGATGCGATGAAGTTGATAGGATTCTCATCATATGGAATGACATCAATCTTCTCACCTTCGATTTCAGTGATGATGCTCTGGATTCTGTTGCCTTTGAGACCGACAGTCGCACCGACCGGATCGATATCACGGCTGTTGCTCTTCACGGCAACCTTAGTCCTCTGTCCTGCGGTTCTCACGATTTTTACAATCTCAACTTCCCTGTCGTAAATTTCCGGTACCTGGATTGAAAGAAGTTTCTCGATGAGTTTCGGAGTCGTACGTGAAAGAATGATCCTGACATCCTTTTTCTGCTTTCTGCCCTTCTGGTTCACCTGAGGATCTTTCGCACTGTCAGCATTCTCGACTTTCTCAAGGTAGCATTTGACTTCAGTACCCTGATCATAGGTTTCTCTGGGCGACTGGTTCTTATAAGGAAGAAGACCTTCAACTCCGCCTCCGACATTCAGCCTTATATCACCGTTGGGCAGAATGGAGTTGACAATACAGAGAATGATCTCGCCTTCCTTTGCCTTGAATTCTTTATATGTTCTGTTGTTCTGGACTTCCTTGAATGTCTGCTGTGCCCTCTGCTTTGCAGACTGTACAGCACCTCTGTCGAATGTGGAGAGATCAATCGGGATGAGAAGCTCATCTCCGATCTCGGCATCCTCACTGAGTTCCAGAGCCTCGTCGAGGGGAATTTCAGTAACCTCGTTGTAATAATTATCCTCGTCAACAACGATCTTCCTTGAACAGACAGTAAGCTCGTCATCATCTGAGAATGAGATCTCCACATTGGAATCTGTACCATATCTTCTCTTATATGCTGCCTTGACGAATTCTCTGACAGTCTCGAGAACCATATCACGGGTATAGTTCTTCTCTTCTATCATGCTTCTTATAGCATCTCTCAAATCAGTATTTCGCTTTCTGTATTTCATCATATGCAAGGGAAAGAGTCTCAAAGCCCTCCCCTGTATCCTGAACGAGTGCTGATGTCAGCGTGACTCCGTTGTCATCAGCATCGCTGATTATTCCCTCAATATTGGATGAGTATGTGGAAGAATAGACTTTTACAAGCTTTCCCTTGAAAAGCGTGAATTCATACACATCCTTGAAATTCCTCTGCATTCCGGGACTTGAGACTTCAAGTGTGAGATCCCTTCTTCCGAAGATCACCTGATAGCGCGGGTACACGATATTGTAGACCTCGGCAAGATCATCCGTAGTCACATCCCTGTCTGCAAGAAAGACGGTGAGATAGAGTTCCACTCCGCCAGGAGTCTCCCTCTTCTGCACGTCCACCACTTTGTAACCCATAGGTGCGATCAGATCCTGCACCTGTGTGAACAATGAATTTTCCTTTATCTCGTTTCTTAACATCCTTAATCCATAAAAAAAGGAACACCAGTAATTGGGTTCCTTTTCACTAGAAAATTGAACTATCCTAAGAATAGTGTTTTCTTGTATTTGTTGTCAAGAGTTATTCGGCAGTTACAGTAAGGGTGATATCTGCTTTGTAATTTTCTGATGCTCCGGCATTAGCATAATCATCTGCATCATATGTAAATTTTATTCCTGCATAAAGATTTCTTAAACCTGAATTGTTTTCTTTACTATATTCCTTCTCTACCAATACGATTGATGGAGAATCGCCGGAACTGTCTGATGCCCATGTTGCAGTATTCTGTGATGAAGCATCATTTTTCAATGTCGAACTATCATCTGTTATTGTGGCCGTTAAACCAATTTTATCACTTGTATCTTCACTAGAAAGCGGATTACCAGTAATAGTCAATCGAAGGCTGTCACCAGTGTTTGTCTTTACAGCAGCATAGACAGTTAAACCTTCAGCAGATGATATGGGCTGTTCAGAGCTTATTTTATTACTCCATGTACTAACATCATTTGAATTAATAAACCAACCTACTTCACTTTTTTTATCAACTTCAAGACTAACAGTTAAGTTAGCTTTGTCATTTACAGCAGCAAAAACAAATCCTGCACATACAAGCAGCATCAGACCAATTGTCAATACTTTTTTCATTTTAAATTTTCCCCTGTTTAATAATTTGTTGTTTTGTTTTTCCTTCTGGCAGTATCTTATGTCATAAGTTTCAATCAGTCAACGGTTATACTGTGTTTTCCTGATTATTTTCTTAGAAAATAAGTAATACTTATGACATAGGATACGCTGTACATGAATTTTTCAGACCTTATGACACATGTTTAAATGAAAAAGCATCTCTTAGTGCATGCATTTTTCCATTTTTCAGTCTTTTTACAGATCTTTCACTTCTTTTCTGACATTCTGCTGATCTCGCTCTGCAGTTTCTGGACAAGAACCAGTGCATCAAGCGGAGTTGAATTGGAGATGTCGAAATCGGAAATCTCATCAATGAGATGATCCTTATCACTGTTGGCAACATTGCTTGTGTCGACGAAAAGATCCAGCTGGCTGTCGTTTATGTTCATCTTGTAGTCGGCAAAGTGCTTTTTCTGGAAAGCAGAAGCCGTGCGGATGACAGATGACGGGATACCGGCAAGTTTCGCGACATGAAGGCCATAGCTGCTTTCAGCAACGCCTTTCACTGCTTTGCGCTGGAAAACAATATTGTTTTTGTCCTGTGAAACTTCAAGCGTGAGAAGCTGCATTCTGGAAGTATCGATCATTGTCAGCTCATGATAATGTGTTGCAAACAGTGTTATGCACTTGAGATCAAGCAGATACTTCATTATCGCATATGCTATGCTCATGCCGTCCTGAGTGGATGTTCCCCTTCCGATCTCATCCATTATGACAAAGCTTCTTTCACTTGCATTGCGGAGAATGAAACTTGCCTCCTGCATCTCGACAAGAAATGTCGACTCTCCTTTTGCAAGATTGTCGCTTGCCCCTACACGGCAGAAAATCCTGTCAGTAAGAGGTATGACAGCTTTTGATGCGGGAACGTAGGAACCGCAGTGTGCAAGAAGAACAATCAGTGCGTTCTGCCTGAGATATGTTGATTTACCTGCCATGTTCGGCCCTGTGATAAGAGCAAAACGGGATTCTGATGTATTGAAGCTGTTTCTCACAAAACTATTGTGCTCGATGTACTGTTCGACGACAGGATGGCGGCCGTCACAGATCTCGAGCTCACCGTCCTCAATGATTTCAGGACGTGTATAGTTATAAAGCGAGGCGACTTCAGCAAAGCTCTGATAAACATCAAGCCGTGCAAACATGCTGCCGATGGCAGAAAGATCCTTTGAATGCTTTTTTGTCTGTGAAACAATTCTGTTATACAGTTCCTTCTCCCTGAGATTGAAGTCACTTTCAGCATTGTTTATCCTGACTTCGATTTCAGAAAGCTCACTGGTCGTGAATCTTTCTCCTCCGACAAGAGTCTGCCGCCTTATGAAATAATCAGGGATTTTTGATAGCTGTCCCTTGGGAACTTCAAGATACATTCCTATGATCCTGTTCTCGCCGCACTTCATTATTGTTATGCCGGTCTCAGCCTTCACTTTCTCAAGATATTCATCAAGAAGGGATGAACCGGTGAGATGAATAGTCTTCAGCTCGTCAAGTTTTTCATCATATCCTTCTTTTATTATCGTCCCGCTGTGATTTGCATTGGTGCACTCAGGGTTGATTGATTTCTCGATTTCATCTGCAAGAGACAGAAGTTCCTCAGGATTCCTGACATCAGTACTGAGAAGCTTCAGATACTCTTCCCTTTCACCGACAAGGCGGAAAAATGAAAAAAGACTTTCCTTGACAGCGATGAGATCTCTTACCACAGAACGGTTCATTTCAAGCTTTGAGGAAAGACGTATGAGATCCGCAGATGATGAGAGAAGATTTCTGATTCTTCTTCTCTCGTCCATGTCATCAATGAGTTTTCCTGTCCAGGACAGACGTTCATTTATCTTATCCTTGTCACACAGAGGATGAAGCAGAGTGTCCTTAAGAAGTCTGCTTCCGGCAGCTGTACGGGTTTTATTTACTGCTGAAAAAAGAGTGAAAGCACTTCCACCGCTGTGAAGCGATCTGACGATCTCCAGATTCTTCTCAGTAGCCTCATCAAGCAGGAGAAAACCATCATCAGTGAGAACCTGTATGTTTTCAATCTGTTTCAGATCGCTTTTAGCCATGTCTTTCACATAATGGAAAAGTGCGCCGACAGGGCTCAGAAGAGGACTCTTGTCATCAAGGCCGAACGGTGAAAGACTGGCAACCGACAGGTTTTCCCTGATCTGTGTCTTTCCTTCCTTCATCGTGAAATACCAGGCAGGAAGCTTTGTTACTATTTTTCCCTGGGAATCAAGGACAGCTCTCAGATCCCTGTTCGTGAAATAAAGATCATCATTTACAAGTATTTCACTGATGCTGAACGATGCAATAAACGCTGAAAGCGTTGAGAAACGGGAATCCTTTGGAAGATGCCTGGCATAGAATTTTCCGCTTGAGATATCACACAAAGCGGTATAGACCTCTCCTTTCACAAGATCGACAGCAAGGACAAAGTTGTCGGAGAATGAATCAAGATACTCATCCTCCACAACCGTTCCCGGTGTATAGACCTGAATAACTTCCCTCTTTGCGAGTTCTCTTGAATTCTCAGGAAGACTCAGCTGCTCGCATACGGCGACCTTCTTACCTTCATCAAGAAGTCTCTTAAGATAGTTTACCGCCGCATGATATGGAATCCCGCACATGGGGGCGCTGCCTCTGTGCGTGAGGGTAAGATTAAGAAGACGGGATACCTCAAGGGCATCCTCGTCGAACATTTCATAAAAGTCGCCCAGACGGAAGAACAGTATTTCATCAGGATGTTCCTTCTTGATCTCCTGATACTGTCTCATCATCGGAGTCAGTTCTTTTTTGTCAGCCATTCAGACGGATATTTTAATAAATGGATGTCGTGATTGCAAGAACGATGCTGCCGCCGAAAATTGATCCGTCAACAAAATTGAAACCGGCCTCGTCATTCAGCGTCGCATTCTTCACCCAGTACAGACCAAGAGGGAAACCGGGTATCCTGAGCTTGATGCCGAATCCGCTTGCAAAGTACCACTGAAGATCCTCAAAACCGTGCAGATCTGAAACCTCTCCTCCCTCAAGCGTAGTTCCATCAGCTGAAATGAAAGCTTCAAGATTGAGAATGTTCTTTACCAGCGGATAGGAAAGATCAATCTGGTTGTGCCACAGGAAGCCCAGATCAAGAACCGGAGAGAAACCTCTGGCTGTATTCATGCCGTCAAGATAGATTCTCTCGTATCTGGTCGTGCCAAGCTTTGATTCATACCAGTCCCAGCCGTGTTCCTCCCTGCTGTTCCAGTACTGCGGAAGCATGACACTGACACTTGTAGTGCCGGAAAGGACAAGGCTTCTGGATTCACCTTCGTCATTTGTATATGTGAAAAGCGGAACATATCCGGCAGCTGATGTATTGATCCTGTTGTAGTTTGAAAGGCCTCCGAGGAAACCTCCGGCATATGTATATCCGATGGAAAGCAGATATCCTTTCGTTGTGTTCTCCACAAGATCCCTTCCGTCCCAAGTAAGCGTGAAACTGAGCCGGTTGGAGAACTGCCATTTATCATGATACTTCTTGATCAGCAACTCATAAGGATCATAGTTGGCATCATATACAGCATGTGAAAGGCCGACGGAAACACCGGCGGAAAGGCTTAGATTGCCGGGGCGGAATGTGAATGTGTATCCGGTGGAATATCCAAGTGAGATAGTGTAGAAATCATAATTCATCCTGTCTTCACTCGGATTTGTTCCTTCTTCATCACGTCCGTTGAAATAATCAGAATTTGAACCGCGCTGAAGAACATCGTCAATGACGCTTCTCTCAAAGCCGAGGGAAATGCCGTTTGCCCAGCGTGCATTGCCGACCCAGTCATCAGACAGGGAAAGAGAGAGCTGCTGATTGTCAGGAGAAAGATTTGTTGTTATCGCAAAGTCGCGGCCGGTACCGAACAGGTTTCTGTCCGACCACTGGAGGAAACCGGATACAGGGAAACCGCCTACGTTGCCTCCGAATGTGGCACCGAACTGGAGCTGCATCTGATTACCCTCCTCCACAGCGATTTCCAGAATGACACCGTTCTCGCTTTCACCCTGATAAAGTCCTGTCGAGATATCGGTGATAATACCTGTATTGAGGATATTGCGTCCTGAAGTCTGAAGGGCTTCCTGACTGAAGACATCACCGACATGAAGTTCAAGCTCACGTTCAAGAACATACGGCTTTGTTTTTGTCAGACCGGTGATCACGATTTTTTCTATGACAGACTGTCCGCTTTCCTGGATGACAAGATGATAATCAATTGTATGGGAAGCAGAATCCTCAATCATCTGGGGATTGATCTGAGTCTGGATATAGCCGTCATTGTAATACAGTGAAGCGATTGCCTGAATCTGAGCCATGACCTCGCTGTAGTTGTTGACAGAACCTTCTTTCAAATAAACGGCATCCTGAAGCTGCTGAGTGGAAATGACACTGTTGCCTTCAAAGGAGAATGATCCGACAAACCACTGTTCGCCCTCGTTGATCTCTATGTTGATATCCACCATATGATAGCGTTCATGTGTCTCCTGAGAGTCCACAACTTCGTAATTCACGATGCCGGCATCAACATAGCCGTTGTCATTATAGAAAAGAACCAGAGTCTGGAGATCACTCTGCAGTGTTGAGGCGATATAGTTGCCTGAGCGGAAAAAGCTTCTTTCCTTGAGCGTCATCTCCTTCTTCAGTTCCTTTGACTGGTAGGCAGTGTTTCCGATGAAGTTGATGTTCGCGATCTTGTACTGCTGTCCTTCCTCAACGGTGAAAACGATTTTGACAGTATTTGACTCCTCATCGATTTCACTGTAAACATCGACCTGAGCATCTGCATAGCCGCGGGAAAGATAATAATCCTGCACAAGAGCGGCATTAGCTTTCAGCAGGCCGGGAGAATGGAAATCACCTTCCACAAGATTCTGCTCTCCGGCAAGCACACCGGAACGTATGGCATCATTACCTTCGAATGATATCTCGGTTATCATCGGGATCTCGTGGATCACCATGGTGATATCCACGGAAGAACCATCCTCCGATGGGCTCATCTCATAGCTTTCTATGTATTCAAGCCACGGTTGGGAATACATTATATTGTTTATCTCATCTTCCACTTCAGGAGTGAAAGGCTGTCCTGTGAAATCCCTGAGCAAGCTGTTGATTGTTCTTGCGCTGACATTCTGAAGCCCCTGATAGGAAAAAGAGGAAATGTTCCTGCCATACCACCAGGTACCTGTCAATTCATCACTTTGACCATCTGCCGCATAAAGAGGAACAAAAGCAAACAGAATCGCTAAAGCAAGATAAGCGATTTTCTTAACCATGTAATTTCTCCTGACTGGAAATATATCCAAAAAAACAATAAAACTCAAACATAAGTTACTTTTATCTCATTTTTCTATATGCAATCTTCACATTCACGCTCAGAAATCGATTGTCTTTGTGTATCTTATACCGAAATTATCCATTATGCTCGGAAGGGACAGATAAGTCGGTACGGAGAAGAGCGTGAAAGTGCCAAGAGGATTCTCCCATTCAAAAGAAATCTCCAGATCCAGGGAAAGATCATCGGTAAGGAAGCTTGCATCATTGACAGTATTGTCCATCGCCTGGAGGAAGAACATCACCTGAAGATAGATACTGTCGGAAAGATACTTGCCTATATAGATCGAAGTATTGTTCAGATATGTCGCCAGAGGACTGTAACTGTGCTCGGCATCAGGGAAAATGGTTGCGAGAAGGAAATTCTCGATGATGTTCGTCCTGAGCGAGAAGATATCCACATGCAGGCTGTCACGGATGATGCTTACAAGATCTCCGCTTCCTGTATTTATGATGCCTGCCCTGCTGAGCACGTTCATGCCAGATGTCACAAGAGAAGCGATTGAACCGATACTGCTGCCGCTGTAGGCGGTCGATGGAAGAAGCGAGCTGCCCAGGATTGACATTATCTCCTCAATCGAAAGCTGCGGCGTGCTTTCAAATGTCGGTGAGAAATTATCAAGGGAGGCATTGTTGAGAACAAGATATATATCTACTCTGTCACCGTTGCTGTCATAATCACGCAGCCTTGCACGCAGATTTATCAGAGGAGTGAGTTCCCCGCTGCTGCTGTCAAGGAAATTGAAGCTTCCTTCCGTGATGAAGAAGTTTTTCTGGAAATAATATATTTCGCCTGATCTGAATGAAAGAGAACCGACGAGGCTTATCTCCGAAGATTCACTGTCATAGATGAAGTGGAAATTATTGTCTTCATTGAAATACGCTCTCAGTATCGGATCTTCCTGAAGAGGCATGACAAAGGAACAGTTTTCCTTGAGGGTGACCTCATACTCATTCCTCACCTGCCTGTCGCTTGCATACCACCACTGCGGCAGAGGATCAAGTCCGAGAGAGAAAACTGTGTTGTGAAGATTCAGCTCGCCGCTGAGGAAAATCTTGTCAAGATCAGAATAGATTCTGAAATATCCGTCAACATCTCCTTTTATCTGCAGTCCTTTATTCACCACTGGAACTCTTACAAAAACGGTATCACCCTCCGGAACCCATACCTCGACATCATAATACTCGATTATGTCTGAATTGCTCAGCATTGCCTGGGCGACGGCAAAACCTCTGTGAAGATCTCCGTTGTCATCATCGATCACGACGACCTGTGTCCTGTTGGTCGTCGCATGATTGTCGACAACAGATACCTGTGTGTTGCCTACCCTGATCCTTGCATTCTCAAGCCACCACACTCTCATGTCAAAGCCGTGGGTTCCTCCGTCACCGTAGAGATGGCTGTCATCAATTGTTCCGTAAATCACGAAATCCCCGAAAACCCAGCTTGGATCCTCAAAAAGGACGAGAGGCACCGGATACACCCAGTTCAGATTAGAAAGGTCAAAGTGGATATCAGTAAGGTTCAGATGAATGTCATCAGGATCGAACGATCCTTCTATGATGCCGTACAAGACATCATTCTCAATGATCGTCAGCTTTGCGGTCATGGAAGGAATATCGGCGAAACCGGTGATGAAGGAACCATCCAGATCAACTCTTCCATTGAAATACGAAAGAGAGATGAAGCGCCCTGCAAGCAGTTCCTTGCCGTCCACATTGAGATTGTCAATGCTCACTCCGGCGTCAAAGTGCACCGCATCAAGATTTCTTATTGTCTCACCGACGAGTTCCGCAAGGCTGCTGTACGGGGTGAAATTCAGCGTAAGCGTGAGAGATGCATCGACAGGATATATTCTGTCGACATTCACCTTATCATAATGCATACTGACAGTCGTGCTGAAAAGTCCGCTGCGTATCTCAAAGGAAATCTCATCGCTTGATATGGTGAGATTTTCCGTAGTGTAGGAAACATCACTTGCGATGAAGCCTGAATTGTCAAGGATGATGCCAGCTCTCAGCGCATAGGTTCCCTCAGCATCGTCACCTGAATGCAGATAGATATTTCCGGAGAACGAGAAGTCAGAACCGTTTTCCCCTCTTCCTATCAGATATGTGTCGAGAACCGAATCCTGAAGTCCGAAACGTGAGAGGGAGACATTGTCTGCAGTGAGGATTCCTGAATAATCGCCGCCTGAAAGCATGAGAGAGAGATTTATCCTTTCATACGCATTGCCGAGAGTGAAGGCAAAACGTCTTCCTTCATAGACAAATACAGCCTCTCCGGAATACAGGCCGAAATCATCTCTCATGATTATATCGCTGAAAGAGATCCTGTCTGTATCAATCGTGAGGGAGAAAGTGATATCGGGACGCGAGTGTATGAAGGCAAAAGAATTGACGGTGAAATCTTCGGCAATGCCGAAATAAGACTGTGCAGCGAAATCAAAGTAATATGAAAAACTGCCGTTGAGTGTCGACTGCTGTATGCTGTGGGGATTAAGGGTCGGCAAGCTGAAATCCGTAAATGAAAGCTGGAGAGCAAAGCGGTTGGAATAATCCAGCGATGCCACAAGTCCGGCGGAAATCAGATCTGCCCTAGAGTTGTTGAAATCAACGCTCAGATCAAACGGATAGACCGTTGCCCCGCTCTTGAGCTCCCCGTTTGAGCTTATAACGCCTTCCCTTGCCCAGTTGATGGCTCCTCTGAGATAGCTGTTCTCAAAATACGGCGTGGAGACATCAAGATAGTATTCGTCTGCACTGTCGAGAAGGAAGTCAATATTTACGACCTTTGCTCCGGATTCTGTCATCTCGACAGAAAGATTTCCTTCCGGGAAAAGACTTTCATATGAAATGCTGCCGCTGTATACTATGCGCAGCCATTGAGTTGACAGTGTGAAGCTGCTTATGCTTACTGCATTCCGTTCAAGTCCTGCATTCAGGTTTGACGCCAGAGCAAAGTCATACTCATTGAATTTTATGTTGTTCACGGCAAATGAACTGACAATCCTGCCTTCCGGCCTGCTGTCTTCATTGAGAGTGAAATCCATCAGCAGAGAACCGGACAAGGCCGTATCGCTGTCTATATATGCGCTTATGGAAGGAACAAACTGATCTATGAGACTTGAAAGGCTGCTGAGCCGGAATGAGTTGATATTAACTGAAAGATCATTCTTCTCTCCGCCTGAGAACACAAGCTGGATATCATCGCTGTAGGAGATCCTGGCTGAAAGACTTCCATTTCCGTATACTGCGGATGCCGTAATGCTTTCATCAAAAGGTTTGAACCTGAGAGAATTCACGTTGAGCGTGAAATCATTGACAGACATTGCGGACAATATGACTGAAGCTGACAGATCAAGTTCCATATCATCGAGGAAGTTCACAGATGACGAGGCGATCACGCCTGTATCAGCCTGTGCATATATTGTCTCATCGTTCATCTGTCCTGAGAAATCCAGCGACGGAACATGGGCCTGTGAGAAAACACCGTACGTGAGTTCTTCCAGCCCTGCTGCCATGATATCGCTGGTCTTTAATGAGAATGAGATGATGGAGGATGCCTTGTCTGCCACTGCTTCAAAAGAAGAGACACTTGCACTGATGTCTTCATATGAAAGATGTAAATCATCATTGCTGCTGACTTTCAAGGCTGCCGTATCTTCTGAAATGTCAAGTCGGGCATCAATACGTCCTGCTGATGCGCTTATGTCTTCAGAGCAGAGCTTTGATGAAAGAAGGACAAAGTCAACTCCATTTCCGCCAGTGCTGGCGGAAAGGCCTCTCACTCCAAAAGAGTAATCCTGATAAACGATATTCCCGCTTTGAGCGGAAAGCGCTACCGGGAGGTGTCTGATATCAAGCGTTCTCAGGCTCTCGAAATTCATGACAAGCGCAAGATTGTCAAATGAAGCGCTCATTTCCCCATAGTAGCCGTGCATGCTGTCAAGCGACATGCGGGTTCTGTATGTTCCGTCATAGGACAGATTAAGTGACAGATTAGATGCGCTGAAACCGAGTTCGAGAAGAGACACGTCAAGAGAAGGAGCATTGAAGACAAAACTGCTGAGCTGAAGCTGTCTGTCAAGCTTCAGGTTCATCATGAAATCCTCAAAATATATTGACCTTCCCAGATACAGATCGAAATTCACTATGTTGACAGAATATGTGAAATCATAGAAGAAAGAGTCACTCAGGCCTGCCCTTCGTTCATCAATCGAATTGATGAAACGGTTCACATCATCAATGCTGAGCTGTGAAGCCACAGCGGATGAGGATGCGCCGCCGGAGTCAGATGAAATGTCATCATCCCTGCTTCCCATCATGTTTTCAAGCGTCACGGTGAGTCCGTCAATGTCTATGTTCATGTTTCCCTTTCCGGTTATGACAGAACAGATAAGGGAAAAGGGATTCTGATAAAGAGTGAGACTGTCTATGTGGACGGTCTCGTCTCCCCTGTATTCCAGGCTTATGTCATTGATCTTTATCTGCCTTGAGATGTTTCTGTCAATCGACCGGTATGAAAGTGAGAAGTCACTGTCATTGCTTATGTATGAAGAAAGCTGGGTCACAAGAAGAAGCCCGGGAGAGTCAATGTTCAGAGAGAAGATACAAAAAAGCACTGCGGCCAGGAATGTCAGCAGTACGAGAAATGAAATGATGATAGTCGAAAAAGTAGTATGGTACTTCATCTCTAGTTACGTTATTATATGGGAAAAATCATATTTAAAGAATAGAAAAAACATATTCTGGTGGGCAAGGAAAACTTTTATGTCAGATATTCTTCCATCTTTTATCTGCTTTGAAGGACTCGACGGCAGCGGGAAAAGCACACAGGCGCATCTTCTTGCATGCGAACTTGAGAAAAGAGGAAACAGCGTGTTCCTCACTGCAGAACCTACTGACGGAGCGATCGGCAGGCTTATCCGTCAGGTTCTCCGGCATGAAGTGAGAACAACCGACCAGGCGCTTGCCCTGCTGTATGCCGCAGACCGCAATCATCATCTGTACAATGACGAGGACGGTATCATCAGAAACATCAATGACGGCAGGATAGTGATCAGCGACCGCTATTTCTATTCTTCGGTCGCATATCAGGGCAATACGGTTGACGGGCAATATGTCAGAATGATAAATACCTATCCTCATCCTGAATATGTCATATATATCGACACGCCTGTCGATGTATGCATGTCAAGAATAGACAGAAGGGGAGAAAAGAAAGAGCTTTTTGACAGGACTGAGTTTCTCCGGAAAGTGAAAGCATCGTTCGACAGTATTTTCTCTTCACTCCCTTCCGCTGTCAGATTCCTGCATGTTGACGGAAGGACATCCATTGAAGAGCAGAAAGAGAAAATAATCTCATTTGTCAGTCTATGAACATCGCATCCCCATAGCTGAAAAAGCGGTATCCCGCATCTATTGCATGCTGGTATGCTCTGAAAATGTTATCCTTGCCGGCAAGCGCGCTCACAAGCATCAGAAGCGTTGACTCAGGTGTATGGAAATTGGTCAGCAGGCTATCCACTGTCCTGAACCTGTACCCGGGATAGATGAATATGTTGGTGCGATGTGTTCCTGCACTGATCAGGCCGTCATCGCCGCTGGCACTTTCCAGCGTTCTCACGCTTGTAGTCCCCACAGCTACGATCTTCTTCCCTTCCTTTTTAGCTTTATTGAATTCACATGCTGTCTCCTCGCTTATCGTATAGCGCTCAAAATGCATATGATGATCTTCAATATTGTCGCTTCTCACTGGCAGGAATGTTCCGGCACCCACGTGCAGGGTGACTTCAAGTATCTTCACGCCCTTCGCCCTTATCTCATCAAGTATTTCCCTTGTGAAATGCAAACCTGCTGTCGGCGCAGCGACGGATCCCTCCTCAGATGCATAAACTGTCTGATATCGGCTTTCATCTGAAAAAGTATCTTCCCTCCTGATATAAGGAGGAAGAGGAACATGTCCGCAAAAAGAAAAGAAATCCTCACCGAGAACTCTGCCGAAATCAACGGTACGAGTTCCGTCCGCATTCTCGCCTGTAATAACTGCCTTCTCAACAAGGCGGCCTTCACTGTCGAAGAAAGAATATGATTTGCCCTTCTTCTGTCTGCGGGCTTTTGAAGTCATTGCCGTCCAGGTATGATCTTCATTTTCCTCGAGAAACAGGAATTCAACCTTTGCCCCGGTGTCGCTTATGCCATAGCAGCGGGCCTTGCGGACCTTTGAGTTATTGACAACCATGACGCAGTTTTCATCGACAAGAGACACAATGTCCTTCATTGTCAGATCTTCGTATTCACCGTTTTTCCTGCTGAGATGCATCAGTTTCTCATCGCCGCGCCGTTCTACAGGAACCTGTGCGATCAGATTATCTGGGAGGTCAAAATAATAGTCTCTGGTCAGCATCGTCGCTGCCTCCATCATATTCGATCCTGAGAAGATCATAAGCTTTCTTCGTCACCATGCGTCCTCTTGGTGTTCTCTTCAGATAGCCCTGCTGTATAAGATAAGGTTCATAAAAATCCTCAAGTGTCTCCACAGCTTCCCCCACAGATATTGAAAGGGTATCCGCACCGACAGGTCCGCCCTGATAGAATTCTATTATCGTCCTGAGAATCGCCCTGTCCTGTTTCTCCAGTCCGTTCGGATCTATTCCAAGCTTGTCCAGACCGTAACGGACTACCTGCGTATCGATATTCCCGCCCTTCATCACATCTGCGAAATCCCTGAGTCTTTTGAGAAGCCTGTTTGCGATTCTAGGTGTTCCTCTGGAGCAGTGTGCAAGCAGAGCCGCCGCATCATCATCTATTCTGCAGTTGAGAATGGATGATGAACGCAACACGATCTTCTTCAGCTCATCGTCATTGTAATATTCGAGATGTCCTGTTATTCCGAACCTTTCGGAAAGTGGAGTCGAGACAGAACCCGCCTTCGTTGTCGCACCGATAAGCGTGAAACGGGGAAGAGGTATCCTCATTGTCCTGGCACTGGGTCCCTGACCGATGACCCAGTCAATCTCGAAATCCTCCATTGCAATATAAAGCATTTCCTCAAGAGCCGGTTTCAGACGGTGGATCTCATCAATGAAGAAGATTGAATTCTCTGTGACGTTCGTAAGAATTCCGGCAAGGTCTTTCGGCTTGTCAAGCGCAGGTGCGCTTGTCATTCTGAGTTCAGAGTGCATTTCATTGGCTATAATTGATGCAAGAGTTGTCTTACCCAGTCCCGGAGGGCCTATGAGAAATGTATGGTCAAGAGCCTCGCCTCTTTCCCTTGCAGCCCTGATGAAGACTGAAAGGTTTTCCTTCAGCTGCGCCTGTCCCTGAAAGTCTTCAAGGTACTGGGGTCTCAGCACATTTTCCGTTTTTTCATCTGCCCTCTGAAATGTGACGGCTACGGGGCTGTCTTCTTCCGGATTGAAACCGTTGAAATCCTGCTTCAAGTTAAGCTCCTCAATAAAAGCGGAAAGAGATGGTTCTCTGCCTGCTCTCTGTTCATGCTCCTGATATTATCCTTTTCCTTTTCAAGGAGTTTTTCAAGAGCCTTCAAGACAAGCTTCTTGTCAAAGCCCATCTGTGCAAAGGATTCTATCACATCTTCATAGTCTTTTGCCGAGCCGGTATGTACACTTTCCACACCGCTTGGTGAATCATCGACATAGACAAGTGTGTCACGCAGCTGGAGAATGAGTTTCTGTGCTGTTTTATTCCCGATTCCCGGTATCCTCGAAAGTGTTGACAGATCTCTGCGGTCAAGAGCGGATATGAGTTCGCTGACACTGATAGAGGAAAGGATTCTGAGCGCACCCTTTCCCGCGATTCCCGGCACCTTGATCAGCTGGTTGAAACATTCCCTTTCCGCATTATCGATAAAACCATAGAGAACCATCGCATCTTCCCTTACAACAAAAACAGTCAGAACCCTCACCGGCGCTCCTCCTGTAAACCGTGAATAATGGGCTGAGCATTTGGAACTCGTCTCAAGTATGTATTCAACGCCTGAAACATTGACAATGACATTGCCTTCACTTGTCTGAACTATCACACCATTGAGCGCGTTTATCATTTTATACAGCCTCCCATTCTCTGCTTTGTACTGTTCATGACAGCATATGTGATGCAGTCGGCAAGCGCATCTGCCGCATGATCAGGCTTAGGCGGCCTGGAAAGCTTGAGAAGCAGCATCACCATCTGCTGTATCTGATTTTTGTCCGCACGTCCAACACCTGTGATTGCCATTTTGATCTGCAGAGGCGTGAAATACTGCACATCGAGTCCTCTTCTCTTCATTTCCTGTGTTATGGCACCTATCACTTTCGCAACGGAAATTGATGATGATATGTTCTGTGCGAAGAAAATATCCTCAATGGACACAGCCTGTACATGATATTCATCAGCAAGCTCGCCTATCTTTGATGCAATTGAGTATATTCTGTCCTCAAGACTGAACTGTGTTGTTGTTTTTATCACACCAAAAGAAACAGGCTGGTAGCGTTGATTGTTATACTCGACAACACCCCAGCCCGTATTAGCCAGTCCCGGATCAACTCCAAGGATTATCAATTGTCATTCCTCTTCAAAGTCATCAGGAAGGTCGAGGTTTGTTGAAACCTGCTGGACATCCTCAAGATCCTCGAGGCGTTCAACGATCTTGAGAACCTTGTTTGCCTTCTCCTTGTCAAGCGTGACGGTCGTATCGGCAATCTTGCTGACATCTGCAGAATCCTGCTCGAAACCGGCACTCTGCATAGCCTCAAGAACGGATGCGAAATCAGAAGCGGAAGTCGTGACTTCAATCACGCCGTCATCTGTGCTCACATCTTCGGCACCGTTCTCAAGAGCAGCCTCAAAAATCTGTTCCTCTGTGTATTTTGAAGCATCATATGTAATGACGCCTTTTGTCTGGAACATGTATGAGACACAGCCTGTTGCACCGAGAGAGCCGCCGAGTTTTGTGAGTGTGCTTCTCACATCCGCTGCTGTCCTGTTCTTGTTATCCGTCAGTGTATCGATGATGATGGCAACTCCGCCAGGAGCATATCCTTCATATGTAAGCTCGTAGAAAGTTGTGTTCGCATCCTCTCCGCTTGCTTTCTTGATCGCTCTTTCGATATTGTCCTTAGGCATGTTCTCGGCTCTGGCCTTGAGAACAGCTGTACGAAGTCTTGCATTGGAATCAGGATCTGCACCGCCCATCTTGGCAGCCACCGTGATTTCCTTGATAAGCTTTGTGAATTTCTGACCGCGCTTCGCATCAGCAAGACCTTTCTTGTGTTTGATTGTTGCCCACTTACTATGGCCTGACATAATAACCTCTTTATCTGAAAAGTTTACTTCATTATTTTGAACGCTAAATAAGCTATCACAAAGAAAAAAAGACTGTCAACCTAAAGATCTGCCAGCAAAGTCAACAGCACCTGGTTCATAACAAGTATGCCATCTCTTTTCAATGTAAAGAATTCTTTTGAATCTTCGTAAAAATTCTGCCTCAACCCTGCAATTTTGCATCTGAACAATTCATCAAAATCTTCATTGAAGCGGGCTGCAAATTCCTTTTTATCTATGCCCCATTTAGTTCTCAGCGCCGTAAGAAGATACTCTTCAACCGCCTCATCTTTTTCCAGAGGCATGACATCAAATGACGGGGAAGCGATGAATGAAGCGACATCCTCATTCTGTCTCATGGAGACAACAGAAGAATAACCGAGGGAAGATTCGGCAGAGGGCCCCAGTCCGATATACTGCCCCAGATTCCAGTAGACAAGATTATGGGCACAATAGCTTCCGTTTCTTGAGAACGCACTGACTTCATACTGTTCAAAGCCCAGAGAAGCAAGCCTGTCCCAGAGTGTGCACAGATTATCCGCCTCCTCATCCTCATCAAGCGGCTTCTCCCTTCCGGTAAGCTTCGTTCCTTCTTCAAAAGTGAGTGAATAAAGTGAAAGATGATCGATATCGAAAGAAGAAAGCATCTCGATATCCTTTATTGCCTCATCTATGCTCTGACGCGGAATGTTTGTCATTAGATCCCCGTTTATCTTCAATCCGCTTTCCGAACGGAATTCCTCAAGCAGCCGGAGAGCTCTCACATTGACATCTCTGCTGGCATTGCGTCCCAGTGTTCTCAGATGCCTGTCGCTGAAAGACTGGATTCCAACGGAAATGCGTGTGACACGATCGAGAAGAGACGAAAAAGACTGATCAAGTGTCTCGGGGTTTATTTCCATTGTGGTCTCAATGCTTTTTCCGTATTCATATGCGATATCAAGAAGATTGCCTATCCTCCTGCTGCCAAGCAGACCGGGATTCCCTCCTCCGATGAAGACAGTCCTGAAAGGCCGCTTCAGTTCCGCAACCACACTGGAAAGTTCCATTGACAGCACCTCATAGAACTGGTCTACAATGCAGGTGTCACTTCTTTTTGAAAGAGGAAGGGAATAGAAAGCACAATAATCACATTTTGTTGTACAGAAGGGAATGTGAATATACAGGGAAACGTCTTTCTGAGGATCAAGGTATTCTATCATCGGACACTCTCAGTCAAGGGAACCGATTCTGTTCACCGGCCAGAAACGGAAAAGAACCTTTCCGTTTATATCGTCCTCGCTCACAGGGCCGAAATAACGTCCGTCTCTTGAATTGTCTCTGTTGTCACCCAGCGGCAGCGCATAGCCGTGAGGAACATAGATGCCGGCATTGTAACGCGCATTCCTGCTTCTTGCCTCCATGTCACTGGGATCAATCAGTGTTTCATAAAGTGTCTGTTCCTTCGTAAATTCGTATGAATCAAGAATATACTGCTTGTCTTCCATCGTCTGATAATCGTTCAGCAGATGGTTTGGAGCAGAAGAAATGCCGGCCTCCTGGAGCGCATAAAGACGCGCGAAAGCCTGCAGCCCGGGATAGTAGTCCTGACCGATCAGTCGCCCAGGAGCGTCAGACAGTCCGTTATCAGAACGGAAAGCATCTTCAGGGATGTAGACACCGTATCCGGCAGGCTTTATGAGGACATCTCCGTTCTCGAATTTCACGCTGTCTCCGCCGAAGCCTGCAGCTCTTTTGACAAAAAGACGCTCCGCCGGGGTCCCGTCAGCATTCCTGTCGATATTGACAAGGGAAAGAGTTCCCATATATACGACCTGTGAAAGAATATCAAAAAGAGGCCCTTTTGACTCATATTCAGGATTGTAGAACGTGATTATGTCGTCGCGGCTGACGTGCTTCGACGAGTCGAATATCTTTGTTCCCGCCGGATAAAGTTCCGTTCCGTAGCTCATCTTGCTGACAACCACCCTGTCACCAACTTCAATGGTATCGACCATCGAAGGAGATGGTATGACGAAGAGCTGGAAAAGATACTGGTTTATCAGAAGAACGGCTATGATCGCGAAAACAAATGCATCAAGCCAAGAAAGCGCCTCGCTTTTCACACTCTTTTTCCTGCGCTTCTCGCTTTCCTTCATTCTCCTGCGGTCTGTAAGTATTTTTTCTGTTTTCTCCTCAAGAAAAGCATAAACTTTATCCATGCAGGAAAAAATAACACAATGTCATATTTGTTGACAATAGAGACATGTTTAATTACCCTTAGATGACTATGAAAAAAGAAGAAAAAGTGGTTGATGTCGAGCCTGTGAGGCTTCCTTATTTAGGTTCGATGCGGCCCGGCAAATATATACTGATTTTATTGATTGCAGCTGTCCTGCTTGTTTTCTTCATGCTTTTCCTGCTTCCCGGAATCGTGAAAGGCGGCCGCTATGTGACATTCACAAGCAGCCTGAGTGATGTTGGCATCATCCTTGACGGCAGATATCTGGGTTCAACCAGCGGAACAAATTATTTCATCTCATCCGGAAACCATGAGGCAGTATATGTGAAAAACGGAATCACTGTCGGCAATGACACAATTGAAATAGATCACCCGGTATTCGCGACACTTTTCATCCGCAGAAGCGCCTGCGTTGATATAGAAGCGGAAAATACAGAGGGACTGTATGAAAGCATATTTGAGAACACGCTTGAAGGACTTGCGGACTACTCAGCCGTGCTCTCATATGATTCTTCCTACAACTATCCTCCTCTTTATTCGAACTATGCCGCGGATGCCGCCGCGCTTTCACTCCGGGATGTCAGCAGCGACATGCATCTTCTCTCATCATTCGTGACGACAGAAGAAATGTATGATGATCTGGTTAACGCCCTCAGGATTCTCGACAGAGCCGGGATCACATATTCAACAGTCAGCACAGATCTTCTTCATGCCCTTTTAAGCGGAAATGCCGGCAGCACTGATGAGGTCATTGTCTCTCCTGATGAGAATACTGCATTCACATCTGACGGCTTTTATTCATACAGTGCAAGTTCATTCACAATGGGAGAGAATCAGGCTGTGACGGCTGACAGCATCAATACGCTCCCCGTTTATGTCAGCACGCAAGACTTCGAAATATCGCAATTTTACGTGACAGAATACGAATATGCGCTTTTTGTCCAAGAGAATCCGTACTGGGCGAAAAACAATATCGGTAATCTGATTGCTGACAAAATGGCTGATGAATACTATCTTGCAGGCATAACGCTTTCAACAGCCTATGTCTCAAATCTTCCCATCAGGAACATAAGCTGGCATGCAGCTGATGCATACTGCAGATGGCTGTCAGAAAAGACGGGTGTCACATACCGCATGCCCAGCGAGGCAGAATGGTATCAGGCGGCCTCCGGTTCTTCAGACAAAGCATATGCAAAAAGCATCCTGAGTCTTGATGACGGCTCTCATACCTCTCCTCTTTCAATGCTTGGCGGCCTGTGGGAGTTCACATCAGACGCATATGTGCCACTTTCGCGCCTTGACGGCAGGACATATGATGAGGAAATCGTTCCTTCAGCTGATATAATAGTAAAAGGCGGCAGTTACATAAATGATCCCGGTTCAGTCACAGTGCAGACAGTCGGAGTCATGAGAAGGGAAGTCTGCAGTGATTACACAGGATTGCGACTTGTAAGAGAAAAGACATGAGTAAAGAGAAAGACAACTTCAGACTTATACAGAAAAACAAGAAAGCCTTCTTCAACTATGAAATAATCGAAGAGCTTGAATGCGGCATGGTGCTTGTCGGTACAGAGGTGAAGAGCGTCAGAGAAGGACGCTGCTCATTTTCCGACAGTTATGTGCAGATCAAAGACGGAGAACTGCAGCTTATCGGTTTTCTCATACAGCCCTACTCTCATGGCGGCAAGGTTTTCAATCACAGAAGCGACAGAATGAAAATCCTGCTTGCACATAAACAGGAAATCAAGAAATTCAGAAGAAAAGTCGAGGCAAAAGGAATGACCATCGTCCCTCTGGAGATCTACATAAAAAACAATCTGGTCAAGATGAAGATAGCCCTTGCACGCGGCAAGGCTGTTTATGACAAGAAAGAAGCCATAAAGGCGCGTGATCTGCAGAGGGAGCAGAGAAGAGAGATGAAAAGCCTCAATTATTAATAGAGCAAAGGCATGTGAAGCTGTCCACTCTCCAGGAGAGAACACAGAATGTCAGCAAGTTTGCCGGCACTCATCCTGTAGCCGTCACGTACCCAGTATTCAATAACGCCCAGCGCACCTGCAACGGTGTAGTGATAGGATATTTCAGCTTCAGTTCTGTCAAGGCCTTTCAATATTGCAGCATTGACTGTTCCGTCATGCATGGCATCTACAATCTGGTCGATAAAATGCCTGCTTCCGCGTTTGGAGAGAATGATCGAGCAGATTTCCCTGTTGTCCGTCAATGTATCAAGAATCGAATGCACGAAATCCCTGATGCGCGTACCGTCATTGTTTATCTGAGCAAGCGGTTTCCAGATTTTCTCAAAAAGCTCATTCTCAATTTCTCTCAGTATATCGGCAGGTTCGCTGTAATGAGCGTAGAAAGTATTCCGGTTCACTCTGGCTGCTTCGCACAGTTCAGTGATCTTTATTTCGTCATATGACCTGGATCTCAGCAGTTCAAGCATTGTTTTCTTGAGCTTGTCGATTGTCTTGACAACTCTGGCATCCTTTCTGTCTGCTTTTCCAATCTTGCCGGTTTCCTTCATTTTTCTCCCTCAGCTACATAGATTAGCGCAAGAGAGACGGGTTTTCAATCAATACTTGCTTTTTATCATACATTTTGTTAAATTAAATTTGATTTCAAGCACAGAAACGGGGGTGTTCCAGTTTCGACTGCCGTCAGAGCAGGCTTGAGACTGCAGGCCAAGCGACAACTTGTAAAACTATCACCAAAAATTAAATGCAAAGAAAGAAGACGAATACGTCTCTGACGAAGCACTCGCTCTCGCTGCTTAAGCAGTGTTTTTGAGCACGGCGTTGAAGGTGCTGATCCTAACCCGAGACTGTCCGACACCAACAGGGTCTTGCCTCTTCCACTCTGCCGTGGCTGAGGGACATTAAGGCAGATACCGCTCCGGTGTGTTGGCAGCATTACGCTACCGGTACGGGAAATCTCAAAATGCGGCTAAGCTCTGTAGACGTTTCAGGATGCCGCGGCAGGACAGGAGTGCGAGTCTCCTCACCTCCATGGAATTAAAAGCCTCATTCAGGTACTCTGCGATGAGGCTTATTTTCACTTCAGTAATGCTTTTCACTTAATGTTCAGTGCAAGTGCACGGAAAAACTGCTGAAGATCACTGAATGTCAGCACTGCATCCTTATCCTGATTTGTCGGCTGTGCATTCACAATGACAACTTTTCCGCCATTGTAATGTGTAAGCTGTGGAAAAGCCGCAGCCGGATATACAGTGAGAGAAGAACCGAGAACAAGTGCCAGATCTGCCTGCGAAAAAGCAATCTCGGCACGTCTGAGAACATCAGGTGAAAGATTCTCACCATAAAAAACGATGTCGGGTTTTATGAGAGAACCGCATGATTTGCAGAGCGGAACCTCTCCTTTCCTGATGATGGGCGCAATCTGATCATAAGTGTAGTATGCATTGCAGTTTATGCAATAGGCGCTTCTGGCTGAGCCGTGAAGTTCATAGACTTTCCGGCTTCCGGCTCTCTGATGCATGAAATCAATGTTCTGCGTGAAAATTCCGCTGCTCAGCATGCCCTTGCCTTCCATTTGTGCAAGCGTTCTGTGAACAATGTTCGGCTCATAATCCTCAAGATGATACCACACGCTTTCAGCCCAGCGGTAAAAGATATCAGGATGAGAATAGAAGTAGTCGATTGAAAGAATCTCCTCCACGCTCATTCCGTCAAAATCATGAGTGTAGAGGCCCCCTGTACCGCGGAAATCCGGAATTCCGGACAGTGTAGACACTCCGGCTCCGGTGAAAACAGCCGTTTTTCCTGACGAAAAGAGGATTTTCAGGAATTCACTGAACTTCTTTTCAAAAACATCATCTTTTTCTCTGTACCCGCTCATGAAATTCAGACAAGCTCCCCTGTATATGTGTTTCCTTTCAGTGTAAGGGCTTTCAGTGTGACTATATCACCGGCCCTGACTGAAGTGCTGAGAGGATCGAAGACAATCATCTCATTATGGGCATTCCTTGCAAGAAGAAGCGATTTGTCGTTTCTTGTCACTCCTGTCACGAGAGCCTGGAAGATCTTGCCTGTCCTGCGGCTTTTCAGCCGGGATGCCCTTTTAAGCTGTTCATCTATCAGACGTTCGAGACGGGCGATTTTCTCCTCATCGGAAAGCTGATCGCTCATCTTCGCTGCCGGTGTGCCTTCCCTTACATTATAGTAGTACATGAAAGCCTCAATCGGGGAAAGATATTCCATTGCTGAAAGCGTGTCTTCATACTCTTCCTCACTTTCACCGGGGAAACCAACCATCACATCAGTTGAGAATGTCAGATCTTTGATCTTTCCCCTCATGCTGTCCACGAGATTGAAGAACTTCTCCCTTGTTGTCTTTCTGTTCATGAGCTGAAGTATTCTCGTGTTTCCCGACTGCATGGGCAGATGGATGTGCTTGCATACCCTCTCCTCACCGGCTATGACATTGATAAGTTCGGGCGAGAAATCTTTAGGATGCGGAGAATCAAAGCGGACAAATCGGATATTGTCCAGATTCCTGCATATTTCACTGAGAAGAGATGGAAAAGTAATACCGCCAAAATCATATGAGTTGACATTCTGTCCCAGAAGTGTGACTTCCTTGACACCCTTCTCATCAAGCGAACGGATTTCATTTATGATCTCATCCGCCGGGCGGGAGATTTCCCTTCCCCTTACATAAGGAACAATGCAGTAGGCACAGAAATTGTTGCACCCATTCATTATAGGGACATAGCTTGAGAAATCGCCTTCATTGTAATAGCTTGTCATGAAGCGGTATTTATCCTCGCTCTCAAGCCCTCCGCCCTGCAGATAGGCAACGATATTCATCTTCTCATTCGTGCCGATCACAGCATCCACGTAAGGCGCTTCTCTCAAAAGCTCATCCTTCATACGCTCAGCCATGCAGCCTGTGACGATTATTGTGACAGGATGAACATCCTTCTTGATATGATGATAGAAAGAAAGACGTCCCCAGATTCTGTTCTCTGCCGTTTTCCTGACAGAACAGGTATTGAGAATCACTGCATCGGCATATGCCGCATCATCGGTTTTGATGAAACCCGCCCCTTTCAGGAGAATATCAAGTGCATTACCTTCTGCCATATTCATCTGGCAGCCGTATGATTCCAATATGTAATTTTTCAATCTCTGACCTCAAAATGTTTTTTTGCAGCAATAAGAGTATTTTCCATAAGCATGGTGATAGTCATCGGCCCCACGCCTCCGGGTACCGGTGTAATGTATGATGCGATATCTTTTACAGAAGAATAATCGCAGTCTCCCACAAGCCTCCAGCCCCTCTCCCTTGTACTGTCCTCAACACGGTTTGTCCCCACATCGATCACAACAGCACCGGGAGAGACCATGTCAGAAGTCAATGTATGCACATGTCCTGCCGCAACAATGATGATATCGCTGGAAAGCGTTATATCCTTAAGATTCTCCGTATGAGTATTGCATACAGTGACAGTTGCATCCCTGCCCTTCTGCATCAGCAGTCCGGCAACCGGCTTTCCGACAAGATTGCTTCTTCCGATTACACAGACTTTTTTTCCATCTGTCGGAATCCTGTAGTAATCAAGAAGCGCCAGTATTCCCTTGGGCGTGCAGGGAACAAAGCCGTCCTTTCCCATCAGGGCAAGCCCGGCATTGACAGGATTGAGGCCGTCTACATCCTTCGACGGATCAATTGCCTGCATTATTTTCTCATCGTCAATCTGAGGCGGAGTCGGAAACTGGACAAGGATTCCGTCGACCTTGTCATCTTTGTTGAGATCATCAATAAGCGAAAGCAGTTCGTCTTCTTCCGTATTCTCCTCAAGTGTGTAATCGGAGTGATCAAATCCCATTTCATCGCATGCCGCTTTCTTGCTGTTCACATAGCTTATGCTTGCAGGATTGCTGCCGACAAGAACCACTGCAAGACATGGTTTCTTTCCGCAATGCGCATAAAGTCTCTCTGTCTCGGCCTTTATCCGCTGTCTGTAAAACGCGGCAACCTCTTTTCCGTTTATTCTTATTGCCATGTAGTCTTTATATGTGAAAAACAGAAAATTTACAATTCATGTCCGCTTTCTTATGTTGCTTATGGCGAAGTAATAACTTGTAAAATAACAAAATAAAAAAAGAAAGCAATTTAAGAGTATGTATTTTATGTGCAATTGGAGACTGCTGCGCACTATTCTTTAGACTTTTATGCGTTTTTAGGTTATATTTTGCCATATGAAAAAGAGAATAATGATTATTACATTAGCGCTTATGGCCGTGCTCTCTTGCATGCCGGCCTTCAGTGCTCCATATTACGACAACGGCAGTCAGCGTTTCACTATAACTGCCGGTATCAATTTCCCTATCTCCACTACTCTGCTTGAAAATGGAGATACATCGGTGGGTCCCGGATTTGATACTGACAGAACAAAATTTACTTTGCTTGGTGGGTACGGCTCACTGACATACCAGATGTTCGTTAACCCATATTTTGCGCTGGGAGGGGAAATCGGATATGGCTTTAACTATTACATCGATGATGTTCTTCTTACCAATGTTCCGATGCAGTTCAAGGCAACTTTCATTCCACTTCAGGGAACCATTGAAATACCTCTTTCCATCGGTGCCGGAATTTCATATATGTCCGTATCAGACGGCGGTGCTTATCTGCCTTTCTTCCTTTCTTTTGAAACAGGTCTTGACTGGTACATAACAGAAAACTGGGGTGTCGGCATAAAGTCAGGGCTCTGGGTGATTCCTGAACTTTATTTTGACAGCAGCAGATCATATCAGAATACACTTCAGACATTCGTCCCGCTGACACTTTCTGTCACGTACAGACAATAAGGAGGAAGTGGAAATGAAAAAAACAATATTGATACTTCTGTCAGCTCTGACACTTTTCTCATTTGTTTCATGCAACCTTGACAATGAAGGTATCCTCTGGAGAGGGCAATTCAGATATCCTAAAGACGATAAATCAAGAAATTTCATTGGATACAACGAGAATGATCGAAAACTGTATTACACTACAGTTGATGGTCTTTGCGAGTTCGATCTCTCAAATAAAACATCCAATTCAGAAAAAATTCTTAATACCAATCATATTTTCATAAACAACGCTCCAGACATCGCATGGCTATCAAATGATGACAAAATCATTTATATTGATGACACAGTTGATGATAAAAATAAAAACGTTCAGAACTATTGGGTGTTTGATCTTAAGGAAAAAACATTGAATTCTATTAAAAGGCCAGATTTTGAATCTGACATTGACGGAATAATTAGCACTTTTGTTGATAATGAGGGGGAACAGGTTCTGATTGCAAGCAACGATGATTTTTCATCAGTTCAATCATTTACCGTTAATTTTAATGCAGAAGACAACACCTTACAGCTGAATAAAATCGAATCCGACAAAATAGACGGTTATGTGAAATCATTGAATGGCCTTATTTGTTATAAAGCTGAAAATTCCGATAATAAAACCACTTTGAAATTCTCTTACATGGGTAAACAGGTAAATTTTACAGACAAAGAAAATAATGAAATCATATTTAATTATGAAAAAAATAAAGAGAATGATGGAAATCAGATAAAATCCGTTGCTGTAAGTGGTGGCAACATGGTTGTTCTCCGTTATACGGATTCAGATACAATCATTGTATATAAAGGAGCAGTCGAAGATAATGCAATCACTTTAAAACAGCAAAGCGAAATCATTCCGGATGATCTTCCCGGCATTGTACATTCATTTTATGATGAAAATAATCTTTATTTCCTTAAGTCAAATTCATCAAGATCATCCCTGCTTTATAAAGTGACTTTTGGCAATGAGTTTGTATCTGCAAGTTACTCAACTGATGTTTCAGGGCTGGAAGCTGAAGCATTTTTCAAAGCAGGTGAAAATATTTATATTCTGACAAAAGATAAAGGTGTGTTCAGACTTGATATAAATGAAAACGGAGGAGTGACAGTTTCTCCTGTTCCCGATCTGAGAAGACGCTGATCAACGATATCCGCATTTTACGGAGAATATGATGTTTTTCCATCATATTCTCTTTTTTTATTCATTTTCCGCCTAAAAGCCGGACAACTTCATGATATGTGATTTCATAGACAGACAACGCCGGATAATCAAAGCAGGCAAGCTCCATGGCTTTTTTCTGTTTATCTGTCACAGCAGTATATGGATATATGCCGAAAAGAAAAGGAAAGAACGAATAGATGAAAGATTCAATATCATCATCTGTCATTGACGGAAAGAATTTTTGCAGACAAGCTCTGACTTCATCAATAGCCTGAGCATACAGCTTTTTAAATTCAACAAGAGCTTCAAGACTGCTGTTCTCCTCAATTTCGTAATGATTCATCGATACAAGTTTGAGCAGCCTCACTCTTTTCTCAATCGTATGGGAAAGCAAAGAAGCAAACTCACAGGCGGAAAGAGAGCCATTGTTTTCCCTTATATCCTTTATGCTGAGACTGAGTGCCTCATATTCGCGTCCCAGAAGAGCAAGAAAAATCTCCTCTTTTGATCTGAAATAATTGTAGATTGATGTTCTTGTAAAAGAAGTGACTTCACCTATTTTCCGGATTGTCACATCTTTAAAACTCATCCTCTCATACAAAGATTCACAGGCATTTATTATCTCATCTCTGCGTCTTGCAATCAGCTCGTCTGATCCTTTTGGCATACTCAGTGCTCCAGAATATCATGAAGGATTGTACGTACTTCACCATCGTGATAGACCTCTTCAATCTCATCATGAGTAAGGCCGATGAATTCATGACATGTATAATGAATCCATCTTTCATCTTCCGGTTTTTCCAGCACATGCTTTCTGCAGTAATAGTCAGGCTGAACTGGAAGAGGTTTCTCATGCTTGAAGACTGGAACTTTGTAATCATATACAGCCACTTTGATATCTTCTCTTGGAATACCTGCTTCCATGACTGTATTCACCAGCGCATTGACAGTCATGCCGGTATCGAAGATATCATCAACGATGAGAACTTTCTGTCCTTTTCTGAGATTTCTTGGAGACCATGTCCATCCGTCTATGTCAACATGCCCCGCGTGATCCTTGACAAGATTGTAGCTCCTTGCAACAACCGCCGCATAAAAGACGGGAGTCTTCCCCTGTTTGAGCGCGATAAGTTTGTAGAATTCACTCATGACATTTGCCATGTAGGCACCGCCTCTGAGAGAATCGTAAATCACATCAGGAACGAAACCGTCTTCCTTGTACATCTTGTAAACCAGCTTCAAAGCAGCATCGCGGATCATATCGCATGTGATAAACTCTTTAGACATTGTTAACCTCTTGTGAAAATTCTATGATATGACACGCTGTTTTTGCAAGCTCAAATCTTTCCTTATAGATCTGAAAACCACCATGCGGACAGCAGTGTACGTTGCAATTCCTCCAATGATATTGCTGACAGGTTCTGCAAGGACAACACCGTCGACTCCTGCAAAATAGGGAAGAATGATTGTAAGAGGAACAACTATGATGACTTTCCTGAACAAGGAGAAGAAAACAGCCTGTCCGGCATATCCGAGTGCTACGAAAGTCTGCTGCCCTGTCATATGCAAAGACATGAAAATGAAACCGAAAAAATAAAGCTGCAGAGCATGCCGTGCGGCCGTCATCAGAGTTTCATCATTTGTGAAAAGGTGAATGAAAGGAAGCGGGAACAGGTAAAGCATGGCCCATATCGACCCTGTATAAACAAGCATCATGACAAGTAAGACATTGCTGGACTGGAGAACTCTCTTGCCATCTCCTTTCCCATAGTTGTAGCTCATTACAGGACTTGCCCCTCCTGAAAGCCCGTTTATAGGAGTTGAGAAAATTTCCCTTATTGAATTGAGAATTGTCATCACACCGACATACAGATCTCCGCCCCAGATGAATGCACATTTATTGCATACAAGCTGTACGATCGAATTGGTTGCACCCATTGTAAAGCCGCTGGTGCCGAGCAGGCATGTTTTTTTCACTCTCCAGCCTTCAGGCCGGATGAATCTGAGCTTTATCGGCAGATTGCGGCTTCTCAGGAAGCATATGGCAAATGCAGCGGAAAGAATCTGACTGAGCACAGTTGCAACGGCTGCTCCCTTCACTCCCAGATCCAGAAGGAAAATGAAAACAGGATCGAGAATTATATTTGTACCTGCACCTATGACGACGCCTATCATTCCGACTGATGAGCAGCCAAGTGCATTGATGAAAGGTGTAAGTGTCAGCGACAAAAGCACAGGAACAGAGCCCAGGGCATATATCATGAGGTATTCTTCTGCATATGGAAATGTCTGTCCGCTTGCTCCGAAGAGATAGAGTATGGGCTCGCAGAAAATAAGTACAGTAACTGTTATGACAATTCCTGTTATCAGAGCAAGAACAAATGATGTCGAAAGATATTTCTCCGCTTCATCAGTATTTGAGCGGCCGAGTTCTATTGCACAGAGCGGCCCGCCGCCATTTGAACCGTAAAGACGCGCAAATGCGGAAATAAGTGAAATCACAGGAAGACATAAACCGACACCAGTCAAGGCAAGTGCACCTACTCCTTCCATATGCGATATATAAATTCTGTCTACCTGACTGTACAGAAGATTGACAAGTTCTGCAACAATCAGGGGAAAAGATGAATACATTATAGACTTAGTGACACTCTGATTTGAAAAATCCGTATGATGTATTCTCATCTTCTCAATCCTTATATGGAAATTCTTAATTCAAAACAGGAAAAATGAAAATATAAAAATGAGACCAGGAGCTCTCTCCCGGCCATCTCATCTGTTAAAGCTCTGTAAGAATTTCAATTCCTTTTTCTGTAACCGCAACTGTGTGTTCCCAGTGACATGCCGGCTTGCCATCTGCTGTCACCACGGTCCAGCCATCATTGAGGTCTGCAATCTTCCACGTCCCCATGTTTATCATCGGTTCAATTGCAAGCACCATGCCGGGCCTGAGACGGGGATTTGGAAGCATTGGAGATACAAAGTTCGCAACTTCAGGATCTTCATGAAGATCAAAGCCCACACCATGTCCAGTATAATCTCTGACTACTCCGTAGCCGTTATCGGTAAATGCATGCTTGAAAACAGTCTTCCCGATTTCACTCAGACGCGCACCCGGTTTTCTTATCGCATCAATCGCCTTGTAAAGGCATTCCCTTGTGACTACATTGAGTTTATGGACATCTTCACTGACCTTACCGACTTCATATGTTCTGGTGGAATCAGATACAAAGCCGTCCAGTGTCACACAGATGTCGACAGAAATGATATCACCATCATTCAATATTTTCTTCTTTGACGGAATACCGTGTATGACGACTTCATTTACTGAAGTGCATGTAGCATTGGGATAGCCGCAGTAACCCAGGCAGGAAGGATATGCATGATTCTTCACTATGAATTCATGCGCTATACGGTCAATATCGTATGTTGAAATTCCTTCTGTAATCACTTCTTCAAGAGAAAGAAGGCACTGGGCAAGCACCTTCCCGCTCTTTCTGATCATCTCAATTTCTCTTTCGTTCTTAAGCTGGATCATATTATTTCACTTCATTCTTTCTCACAGCATCAAGGACACCGTTGATGAACTTGTATGTAACATCTGTGCTGAGTGCCTGTGAGAGCTTGACAGCTTCATCGATTACTATGGATGGATGCAGATCCTTGCAGTAAAGCAATGAAAAAACGGATATCCGCAGAATATTCCTGTCAACAAGATTTATTTTCTCAATAGGACGGTTAATGGAATATCTGGAAATCACAGAATCTACTTCATCAAGGTGATCAAGGGTTCCACTGATCAGGAAACGGGCATAAAAAAGAGTTTCCTCAGGGAATGCAAGCATCTCCTCCTCGCTTTTTCCGGGGAGGAGCGTAAGATCAGCTTCGTCTTCAAGCTGTTTGTTGAAATCAAGAGCATAAAGTGTCTCAACAGCCAAAAGACGTGCTTCATGCTTTTCTATATGTTTGTCGCTCATACCCAAATTATTTATAAAGAATCCTGATTCTTGCCTCGCTTCTCAGCTCATCGACCATTTCATTAAGGGCATTGCTGGTTGCGCTCTGCATGTTCTGGTTTGCAAGAATCTCAGAAATGTAATCTCGTACCGTATAGTCAACATCCGGCTGGATTCTGTCATCAATGCCAAGAAGTCTTGCATCATTGTGAACGGTCACACGGACAATATGATAACCGGTATTTGATTCGATAACATCAGAAACCTGACCAAGGGGAAGTGCAAGAACAGTGTCTACAAAATCATCTCCCCATAGCTGACGTACAGTTGTGTTATCACTGCTCAACCAGCCCATCTCTCCTCCATTTGCCTTGCTTTCCTCATCCTCTGTATACTGGTTTACAGCAGCTTCAAAAGTAAGTGAACCGTTATGGATTTTCTCTGCTGCATCCTGCATGGTTGCAAGCTTTTCTGCATTTGCAGATGCATCATCAGTCTTTGCCATATAGATCTGGAAGAATTTGACGTTCTCAGCCTGCGTGAATGCCGTTGCATTTCTCTTGTAGAACGTCTCAACCTGGCTTGAAGTCGGAGCATAATTTCCGCTCTGAAGCTCCTCACCCTTCTCCTGCATCAGATATACCTGAAGAATATACTGATTCTTGAGTGCTTCCTTATAATCATCAACTGAAGCATAGGACTGGAGAACGATCTGTTCAAATTCTTCTTCGCTCAGGTTCATTCCAAGCTGAGCTTCAACACTTGCCTTCTGCTGTGTGTAAAGGGCATCACGCTGTGTATTGCTTACTGTTATGCCATCTCTCTCCGCCCCCTGAAGGAACACTTCATCATTTATCATGATATCAAGGACTTCCAGAGCCTGGGCATCAGTTGCGCCGAGGGCTTCAACCTGTGCAGCAAGATCAGCATTTGTAATCACAGTGTTTCTGATAAGATTCACAGTTGCTGCAGGTGTTGAGTTTACCGGAACAGCAAACAGAGACGCAAGCGCAAGTGCAGATACCAAAATTGTTGAAACGACTTTTCTCATAATCCTACAAATTCCTTTCCACGTTTAGTCTTTTTCCCAAAGCAAGGGCAACATCAGGTTTCTTGATGATTTCGGAATATTTGAGATACATTCCTTCCCCTTCCATGGCTTTCATCAATAAAGATAACGTTTTCTGGCTTCTTAGACCAGCTTTTGTAACAAAGGCAAGGCACCTTTTTCCGCTTACCTGGCCTGCTCTGGCAAGATATTTGCCGATTGACTCCGGAATGGAACCTCCGAAAGCTGTTGTTGCGACTGTACCGACAATAACGTAATCATAGAAAGAAAGCTTGGTGTCGGGATCAGTGTTGATATTCACGATATCAACGTTATGTCCCTGAGATTCAAGCCCCTTGGCAAAATTTCTGCAGATATCCGCAAGAGTCTTGTCTTCCCTTTCTTTTCCAGCATAAACACAGCAAACCTGCATTATTCACCTCCGAAAAAAATAGCCGACCCTGATCATGAGCCGGCTGTAAAAATTGCATTGTCCTTTTTTATTCAGTTACCTCAGCAGTGGAAGCTGAAGTGGATTCATACCATGCACTGCTCTGTGAAGCGGCAGCCTCGACAAGAGAAGCCGATGTATTTGATCTGGTTGTCACACCTACAAGAAGAGCAAGTACGACAAAGGCAACTGCCATGATTGTTGTGACCTTGGTAAGGAACTTTGAGGAACCTGTTCCGAAAGTAGAATCAGAAGATCCACCGAAAATTCCACCCAGACCCTGTGATTTCTCATCCTGTACAGCAACAAGGAAAATGAGAACAAGTGCTGAAATCACGAACAGAACGAGAAGGATAATGCTAAGTACACCCATTTTATTTTTCTCCGCTTACTTATTGTATGTAATGATCGGCAGGAACTTCTCAACGGAAAGTGATGCACCGCCGACCAGGGCTCCGTCGATATTTTCCTTTGCCATCAATGCTTTGACATTCGAAGCATTAACAGAACCACCATACTGTATAATTAAGTTTTCTGCAATATCAGAAGAGTATAATTTTGCAACAAATGAGCGGATAAACGCATGTGCGCTGTCTGCATCTTCGGGGGTTGCAGTCTTTCCTGTTCCGATTGCCCATACCGGCTCATATGCGATTGTAATGTGGCTCATTGCCTCGGCACTTACATTCATGAGATCACCGCTGAGCTGTGCTGAGAGAACTTCCTCAAGCTTACCCTCTTCTCTTTCCTCAAGTGTCTCGCCTACGCAGAGAACAACATCCATGCCTTCTTCGATTGCAAGAAGAACCTTCCTGTTGATGAACTCGTCGGTTTCACCGTAATAGCTTCTTCTTTCACTGTGACCGAGGATAACTGTGTTCACACCAAGATCCTTCAGCATCTCAGGTGCGACTTCACCTGTGTATGCTCCGCTCTTGTGGTCATTCATATTCTGTGCGGCAACAATGATATCAGAACCCTTAAGGGCATCAATTACTGCAGGAATTGTAACAAAAGGCGGAGCAACCATGATCTTCACGTCAGCTCCTGCATCTTTTGCGGCCTTTGCGAGTTCAGATGCAAATGCAGCACCCTTGCCCGGAGTCATGTTCATTTTCCAGTTTCCTGCGATATATGCTTTTCTCATATTATCCATCCTTACATTACAATGGCAGGACGGAAATCCTGCCATATCAGTTTTTGATCAGCTTATTTCTCAAGAGCCTTGATACCGGGAAGTGTCTTTCCCTCAAGGAATTCAAGAGAAGCGCCGCCGCCTGTTGAAACATGTGAAATCTTGCTTGCAAGGCCGAACTTGTTGATAGCTGCTACGGAATCGCCGCCGCCTACAACTGTTGTTGCATTACTTGCTGCAAGAGCCTTGGCAACTGCTTCGGTTCCCTTTGCGAATGCATCGAATTCAAATACACCCATCGGGCCATTCCATACAACAGACTTTGCATCTTTGAGAGAATCAGTGATGAGAGCGACTGTCTTAGGACCGATATCCATGCCCATAAGATCATCACTGATATCATCGCTGTTCACGAGAACCGGCTCAGCAGTCTCGCTGAATTCCCTGGCACAGACATTGTCAACAGGAAGAATGACCTTGACACCCTTTTCCTTTGCCTTCTCAAGGAATGCCTTTGCTGTATCCACATAATCGGGTTCGAATAGTGACTTTCCGATCTTGTTGCCGAGAACTGAAAGGAATGTGTAAGCCATGCCGCCGCCGATGACGATTGTATCGCATGTCTTCACAAGTGATTCGAGAACTGTGATCTTGCTTGAAACCTTTGATCCGCCGATGATGGCGACAAAAGGCTTCTCAGGGTTCTCAAGAAGCGGAGCCATGAACTTGACTTCCTTCTCAATGAGGAAACCTGCGTAGCTCGGCAGATAATGTGATACACCCTCTGTTGAAGCATGTGCCCTGTGTGCTGTACCGAAAGCATCATTGCAGTAGATGTCGCCGTAAGAAGCAAGAGTCTTTGCAAACTCAGGGTCATTTGCCTCTTCTTCCTTATAGAATCTTACGTTCTCAAGGAGAAGAACCTCGCCAGGCTTGAGAGCCTTGACCTCGGTCTCTACTTCAGAACCGATCACGTCAGAAGCGAGCTTGACAGGCTTGCCGAGAAGTTTCTCGAATTCCTTTGCGATAGGAGCCATGGAGAAATCAGGATTCTTCTGTCCTTTAGGGCGTCCGAAATGGCTCATGACAACAAGAGAAGCACCCTGCTCGAGGATGTACTGTACTGTCGGCAGAGCTGCCTTGATTCTTGTATTGTCTGTTACAACACCGTTCTTGAGAGGAACGTTGAAATCAACACGGATAAGAACTCTCTTACCTTTCAAATCGGCTTCTTTGATTGTATTAAGCTGCATATTTTCACCTCTTAAAAATAAAGGCCCGCCATTGTCGGCAGGCCCAATTTTACCCGGGCATTAAGCCGGATCTTCTGTTTTCGGCTTAAATTAGCCGTTTACACTCTTCATGTATGTGATGAGGTCGAGAACCTTGTTGGAGTAACCGATCTCATTGTCGTACCATGAAACAACCTTGACGAATGTGTCTGTAAGAGCGATACCTGCCTTTGCATCGAATATTGATGTTCTTGTATCGCCGAGGAAGTCTGAAGAAACAACGGCATCTTCTGTATAGCCGAGGATACCCTTGAGTTCGCCTTCACTTGCTTCCTTCATTGCATCACAGATTTCTGAATACTTTGCAGGCTTTGCAAGGTTGACTGTGAGGTCAACAACAGAAACATCAAGAGTAGGAACTCTCATTGACATACCTGTGAGCTTGCCGTTGAGGGAAGGAATAACCTTGCCTACAGCCTTTGCAGCACCTGTTGAAGACGGGATGATGTTGCCGCTTGCAGCTCTGCCGCCTCTCCAGTCCTTCATTGAAGGTCCGTCAACAGTCTTCTGTGTAGCTGTTGTTGAGTGGACTGTCGTCATAAGACCGTCTACGATACCGAACTTGTCATTGAGAACCTTTGCAATCGGAGCGAGACAGTTAGTTGTGCATGAAGCGTTGGAAACAAACTGAGTTCCCTTTACGTATGTCTTCTCGTTTACGCCGACAACGAACATCGGTGTGTCGTCCTTTGAAGGAGCAGACATGACAACATACTTTGCACCGGCGTTGATATGAGCCTGAGCCTTCTCCTTTGTGAGGAAGAGACCTGTTGACTCGACAACATATTCAGCACCAACCTGATCCCATGCGAGTTCGTTAGGATCCTTGCATGCTGTAACGCGGATAGCCTTGCCGTTTACAATGAGCTGTGACTTCTCGACATCAGCCTCGATTGTGCCATCGAACTGACCGTGCATTGTATCGTACTTGAGCATATAAGCAAGGTAGTCAACAGGGCAAAGATCATTGATGCCTACAATTTCAACTTCCGGGCGTGCCATAGCTGCACGGAAAACAAAACGACCGATTCTACCGAAACCGTTAATTCCAACTTTCATGAATTTCTATTCTCCTTTGCATTAGAATTCAGTTTAATCATCAATAATATAGCGGATCAGAAATATTCCGTCAACGAAAAGAGATTTGAGAGCGCGTTTTTTCACCCTTTTCGCAATTTTACATACATATGGAATGAGAAATATTCTCCTGCAGTGAAAACAATTTACTGATGAGCTGCATCTTCCGGCCTTTTTCCGGCATGAAAAAGAAGACACATCAAGTGATCGCGCAGACCCCCGCAGGATTTATCTCCTGCGTGTAGTCCCGCACAGAACCGTACGTGCGCAATTAACGCATACGGCTCTTCAAGTCAGCATTCAGTTTCATATCTGAACTTTTATCGATGGTGGCGTAATGTTGTACTTCCTATGCGTTCCAGTTTCTCCCATGCGAATCTGTCCTTCTGACTCCGACCTCTCATGGTTATGAGAAAACGATTTTTCACGTAGTCATAAAATGATCGTATCGCCTTGAGATTCCCGTTCACTGCATAGTAGTTGCAGTTGCCTTGCAGTTTGAGATTAAGCAATTTCATGGTTTCATCAATCGGCTTATGCATCCTCTCTCTGAGCCATTTCTTTACCGCCTGTCTTTTCACCTTGAGTTTCTTCTTACTCGCGGATACCTGTACACAGCAATATCCTTTGCGTGTCTTTCCGTTGGAGAATGAGAATCCGAAGAAATCGAAGCTCTCCTTTGTACCTTTGAACCGCCCGAATGAGAGAATCTTCGTCTTCTCCTCGGCAAGCTCCAAGTGAGAACTTTTCCATACGAGCCCTTATTGCCACCAACACACGCTCAGCCTCCTCATCCCTGTTTTCGAAGAGGATGAGGAAATCGTCAGCGTATCTCACATAGCATGAATACCCTCTGAGCTTAGGCTTCACAACCTTCTCAAACCAAAGGTCAAGCACATAGTGCAGATAGACGTTCGCAAGCTCTGGGCTTATGAGTCATCCTTGAGGCGTGCCCTTGTCCTGTCCTGCAACCAAGTACCTTCCGATACTCCTGCAATCAGGAAACGCATGATGTATCCGATGACGTTCTTATCAGCAATGTCATGCTCCAGAAACTTGATGAGCCAGTCATGGTCAACGTTGTCAAAGAATCCTTTGTTGTCCTCCTCCATTACATAGTTCACTCCCTGTACGAGTCTGTCCTCATACGATGGTATGCCTAACGGCCTCATCTTTCCGTTCGCCTTCGGAATATATGTTCTTATAACTGGCTATGGCCTGTATGAAAACTTCTTCATCCTCTCAAGAAGATTGGTGATGTTTTCTTCCAGATTCACGCCATACTCAGCCTTGCCAACACCATCGACAACCTTTGCCTTCCTGGATGGCTGTTTCAGATGCATAGCGATAAGGCTTTCCCTATTCACATTCCTCATAAGGTTCTCCACCCCCGGTTTTGTCCGAGACTGTAGCCTTATTTCCTCAATTTCCGATTCCCTGGTTTCTTCACCGCCTGTGTGACCATGTTTCCATTTCGGAATCACTGAATTGCCATCTCCTTTGCTCTATGCATTTTCATGTACTTCACTGCTACTACGAGATGGTCTGACTTCTGTCTGATGTTCGCAGTACCTCTTCCGTTTATAGTCTTTAGTTCTTGCTTACCGATTATGCGGAATCAGACAGACCTCCCAAGTATACATATGACACCTCACATACTCGCTAAGCTCTACGGCTCCGGTGGAAATCATCAGTCCCTCGCCCTGCGGGCTCTGATATTGCTGCCTGCTACTGAGGTTAGAGTATCGGCGTCCACTTATTGATGTAACGAGGCTCAATCACTTCACTTGCGTTTTGGCTCTCATGCTTTCCGTCCTAGGCTTAATGCTGACCTCGCGGTTTTGCATCCAAGGACTGAATACCGACTGCTGGCTAGACTTTGTCGTGTCAGGAGTTTCACCTGACTATATCATATGCACCGAACCGGCGCACAACAGCCCGACCTTATAGAAGGTGGAGTCTGCGCAAGAGCGGACTGAATCAAAATGGATAGAAAAATTTGACTCCGGTTCCGAAACGCAGATATACAGTCAGAGCTATAAGCGCAGCCATGAAGACAATAAGAATCCAGTCCGCCGTCTTGAGAGAATCGGCTCGGTACCATGTCCTTTTCCGGTTCTTGCCGAAACCGCGCAGGATCATGGCATTCGTTATGATGTCAATCTTGTCAATGGATGAAAGAATAAGCGGAGCAAGCGTCTTTGTGGTTCCGCTGATTCTCTGGCTGAGTTTCGCCTTTCTTGATATCTCGACACCGCGGCAGGCCTGGCTGTCTCGTATATTCGTATAATCCTTCATGATTACAGGAATATATCTGAATGCGAGACTCACCGCGTATGAAATCTTATAGCTTATCCTGAGTCTGTTGAGGGAAGAGGCGAATTCACTTGGCTGAGTGCAGTAGATGAACGTGATCGCAATCGGGGAGATCGAGAAATACTTCATCACGACAATCAGCAGATACCAGAGCGTCTCCGCCGTGGGTGTGTAATGTGTATCAGGAAGATTGAAAAGTATCGTCCGGCTTCCCATGTATTCAGGCCCCTGCTGCGGCGAGAAAAGGTATATGAAGAGCGCGTTGAGCAGCACAGAGAGGAAAACAAATATGAGAATCGGCCTGTATTTCCTTATCGGAACATGACATGTAGCAAGTGTAAACAGTCCTGTGGCAAGCGTGAGTGTCAGAACCCTCACATCAAATGTCATGAGGCTCACAAGCAGCCATGTGATGAGAAGTCCGAACTTCGTCACTCCATTGAGACGATGAACCCAGCTGTCAGCAGGGAAATACTCAACGTCGAATTTGAGCTGTTTGCGCTTTGCCTCCCCTTCTTCTTTCTTTCTGACTGCAGGTCTGTCTTTCTGAGTGACCTTTTCATCAACTACGGCTTCAGCCTCGCCTCTTCTGCTTTTCTCCTCCACAATGAAGGTTTCAATGAAAGATGCGACATCGCTTCCTTCCAGACCGAGCTTGCGGGCAAGAGTGAAGAGAGATGTCACCTTGAGATTCGCACTTCTGAGAAGATCCTCATCAGAGAATATTGTGCTGATCGGCGCGTCACACAGAAGCTGACCGTCGGCAAGCACGATTGAACGCGGTGTGTATTCAAGTGCAAGATGAAGATCATGAGTCACGAACAGAATGGTGATTCCTGTTTCCCTGTTCACTCTGGAAAGAAATGACATCATCGCACTGTAGCGTCTGTAATCCTGACCTGCAGTCGGTTCATCAAGGATGAGGATTTCCGGTTCCATGACCAGAATTGATGCAATTGTGACTCTTTTCTTTTGTCCATAGCTCAGCGCACTGACCGGCCACTTATGATACTGGGCAAGAGAACAGAGTCTGAGCACGTCCATCACCTTTTCCCTGACAGTATCTTCATCCACACCCCTGAGGCGTAAGCCGAAAGCAACTTCATCATAGATCATTGAATTGCTGATCATATGGTTCGGGTTCTGCATAACATACCCTATTTTCCTTGCTCTTTCAGCAATGGTTTCTCTGCTGGCATCCTTTCCGTCTATGAATATCTGACCGCTGTCAGGCGAATATATTCCTGTAAGAATTGATGCAAGCGTGGATTTTCCGGCACCGTTCTTTCCCAGAATGGAAATCATCTCTCCGCGGTGCACATCAAAAGAAATGTCATTGAGCGCATTTTTCTTTCCGTCATACGAAAAGGAAACATTTCTGAAGGAAAGAGCCACCGGCGTTTCCGCCTGTTCGAGTTTTCTGCGCTTTGCGCTGAACCAGTCTAGCAGCCTTCCCCTGTATCGGGAGATGTCCATCCTGTCAAGGCAGTCAAGATCCGCATCAGAAGAAAGATCGCAGCCTGCATTTTTCATTGCAGCCACATAGAGAGGCTCTCTTATCCCCTTTTCAACAAGAATGCCTGACTGGAGAACATGCGCGGGAGTGTCGTCCATGACGATCCTTCCCTCATCGACAAGAACGATTCTGTCGATGTCTCTGTGGAGGACATCTTCAATTCTGTGCTCGATTATTATCACAGTCTTTCCGGTCTGCTTGTGCAATTCATCAATAAGCTCTATCGCAAGCTCGCCCGTCACTGGATCAAGTGCGGCAAGAGGTTCGTCAAAAAGAAGAATTGATACATCGTCCACAAGCACGCCGGAAAGCGCCACTCTCTGCTTCTGACCTCCGGAGAGGTCTTCCGGACTTTTGTCCAGGAAGTCCTGCATTGACACAAGTGATGCACTTTTCATGACAGTCTCATGCATCTTCACCTTGTCAATGCACTGGTTTTCAAGGGAAAAGGCAATGTCCTCCCCGACAGTCAGTCCGACAAACTGGCTGTCTGTATCCTGAAGGACAGTGCCGACTTCCCTGCTTATCTCGTATATGTCACTTTCTTTTGTCTCCGCCCCGTTTATCTTGAGACTTCCTTCAATATGACCTCCCAGCGAATGTGGAATCAGACCGTTTATGCAGCTGCCCAGTGTCGACTTTCCTGAACCTGATGCTCCGGCAATCAGAATCTTCTCACCGTCTTTTATCGTGAGGGTGATCTCATGAAGAGTCGGTTTAGTCTGAGATCTGTACTGAAAGGAAAAGGCAGAGAACTCAATCATGGTTATACGCTGGGATCCTCGCTCAGACTGATATTTGAAGAGAACTTCTTTGCGACAAGAAGCATGAGCGCACTGCCTATGATGCCCATGACAACTGTGTTGCACACAGTTGTGATCTGCTGCTGTGTGAGAGACTTGAGAAACGGCTCACCGTATGAGATGACATCAAACACAACAGAAATGCCGTAACCGACGAAGTTCGAGATAAGAGACATGACAGTGAAAATGGCAACCTGCTTGCCGCCGAAAACACCCTGCTCAAGATTCTTCTTTGTTATGTAAGGATACAGACCCATGAGACCGCCGACGATTGCTGAACCAAGAGACCAGCTGAACCAGATCTGACCATAAAAAAGGTCAGTGATGCAGTGTCCGATGAAACCTACAAGAATACCGACAACCGGACCCCAGAGAGCTGCGAAAAGTCCCAGAACAGCCATAGCCGGCTTAAGATAGGTGTTGGTGAATACAGGGATCGAGAGAAGACCTCCGAATCCGTAAAGTGCAGCACCGATTGCGATGATAACTACGGATTTCACATAGTTAATGTTCTTTTTTGCCATATTTTCATCCTCCTGAATTAGGCTTAGATTTTCTCAAGCTTGATCAGCCAGCCTTCTCCCGTTCCGATTCTGTACTCGGATGCGAAAGATCCCTGATTGATCGCGATTCCAACGCAAAGCAGACTGTTGATGTATACAAGCGCATCGCCTTTTTCGACTTCTGTGAAATTCTTGCAGAAACGAAGGGCATAACTGTATACGATTCTTTCCTCATATGCCAGTGTGACACGGAGCATATCGCCGTATCTGACACCGAAATCAGTTAGCATGGTATCCTGGATGTTTGTCCACAGAGAGCCATAGCGTGTATCCAGAATATCTATAGACCCGTATATCGCATTATCCTGGATCACAGGCTCCTGCATATGAAGGCAGACAACTTCACGGTCAAGAAGAGGTCCGACCTCATCAAATGTTATGATGCCGGCTGCAAGGCGGGCACCTGTATAAGCGTATACGTCGCGGCCGTGGAATGTGTAGCTCCGCTGGCTGTTCTTGAGTCTGTTCTCCGCTTCAGAAATCCTTCTGACTTCCAGAATTCCGATCTGTTTTACAAGATGTGTAAGCGTGCCGTTATCAGGAGTGACAACAATATGACCGGTTTTTGTCAGCACGGCAACCGAAGCCCTGTCTGAACCGACACCGGGATCGACAACGGAGACAAATACCGTTCCCGGCGCCCAGTATGTCATTGCCTGAATAAGACGGTAGCTTGCTTCCCAGATATTGAACTGCGGAATCTCATGTGTCAGATCTTCAAGTCTGAGAGAATGTTCGACCTCGTCAGCAACGCCGTGCATTGCGCTTACAGCACCGTCCACTGTACCGAAATCAGACATAAACACAACAGTACCCCGTTTGACCCAGGGCTTTTCATCTTTCAATTCTTTTATAGTCATGGTGACCTTTATAGCACTTTTTTCAGATTTTGTAATATATCTTCCTGTTTTTTCAGCATCGGCTCTGACGAAAAGTCGTTTGTCTCATGATCGAGTCCGCTCAGATGCAGTACACCGTGGATGAGAAGCCGAAGAAGCTCCTCTTCTTCCGGAACATGGAATTGTGCGGCATTTTCCTTCATTCTCGCCGTGCATATGAGAATATCACCCCACTCCTTCTCTTCTTCCGGCACGGGAAAGAAATCATCACCTTCAGCAAGTGTGAAGGTCAGGATATCCGTTGCACTGTCGATATTCCTGTATTCCCTGTTCTCGTCCTGTATGGTCTTCTCGCTCACAAAGCTCAGCGAGAAAGTGCCGTCTTTCAGTATTTCACCCGCAATGATCCCAAGTGCCTTGCTGACAAGAGAAGGCGGTGCATCCTTCCCGTATTCCTCATTTTCATAGAAAACATCAAAATCAATCATTTTCTTCCTTCGTGTACTGGATTCTGTTGTGGTCTCTGCCGAATACCTGATGGACAAAAACTTTCTTTATTTTCTCTATCTCTGACATGGAAAGCTTGCAGTCATCCAGCTGACTGGCATTCATCTTGCTTACAAGTATTGAGGTGAAAGCTTTCTCATAACGCAAAGTTGTAGGCTTCTTAAGAGATCTTGTCGCCGCCTCAAAACAGTCGGCAAGCATTACGATTCCGGCTTCCTTGGACTGAGGAATGTCGGATGTGTATCTGAAGTCTTCTTCATTCACCTGCATCGGGCTCTTGCTTTCTTTCGCTTCCTCAAGCGCCCTGTTGTAGAAATAGGAAATAATGTCATTTCCATGATGCTGGTCGATGATATCAAGAACTTCCTGCGGAAGCCCTATTTCCTTGCCTTTCTCGACTCCGAGTTTCACATGTGATTTTATGACAGCCGCAGAGAGTGTATATTTCATATCATCATGCACATTCGGTCCTCCTCCCTGATTCTCAATGAAATATTCAGGGTGCTCGGCCTTCCCGATATCATGATAAAGCGCACCGACACGTGCGAGCTCGGCATTCGCACCTATCTCCCTTGCTGCATTGTATGCCATGTCTGAAACATTCAGGACATGGTTGTATGTTCCTATCGCCTGTGTCCTGAGCCTTATGAGAACAGGACTGTCAACCGAACTGAGCTCATGAAGACGGAATACTGTCGGAATATTGAGAAAATGCTCCAGAAGCGGAAGCATGATTGAAATTATTATATATGTTACCGTGACATTGAGCGTTATGGCCACGATTTCACTGAAAAGATATATGAGCTCCTTGCCCTGTATGAAGTGGAAGACAGCAGTTATGCATACATTTGCGAGTGCAGTATAGAAAGCCTGATAGACTGTATCGAGACGTGTGACGGAAAACTTCATCATGAGAAGAGAAATCTCAATGCTGAAAATGAGATAGAAAAAAGTCATCTCCGATGTTGTGGGGAAGAAGATTATGAAACATGAATAAACCGCACCGGCGACAAAACCCACTCTCTTCTTGCTTGTCAGCTGGCACATGAGCACGGGAAGGAAGAGAAACGGAATCAGCTGGTCACGGGCTTCACTTACGCTCTGGAAGAAAAAAACTGCAAGATATGTCAGGACAAGCATGATCGCAAGTGTTATAAGATAGATATTGGTATAGACCAGCACCCTGTACTTGCGTTCGATGAAATCCTTCATGAAATACAGAGACACATACAGTATGACTGCAAGGAAGATGATCTGACTGACAATCTGTATCACAGATACATCGACGGTGATTCCGTTGATTTTCTGAATTGTCTGCAATGCCTGTTCCGTGACGATTGTATCATAGCGCAGGATATAATCGCCTTTGTGTATTTCCGCCTTGACAACTTCGGTTGATGCCCTCGCCTCATCTCTGAGTCGCTGTGTTGAAAGCGCGTCGTAATGCACATTCGGCTCAATGACAAGGGAGAGAAGATTGAACAGAACCGAGAAAGCGACCGGAGAAAGACTGACATTGTATGTCTGCAGGAAATCGAGAAGAGATCCGGAGATGTTCTTCTCTGTTATCAGATTGTCAGTATATACAAGAGTCTGATGGAGATTAAAGCCGGCATCATAAGGCAGATTGCCGTAAATCAGGTCATACCCGTCGAAAATGACAGTGTTGATTTCCTCTGATGAGAAGATGCCGTTGTACAGGAAATTCTCGACAGCATCGGCAAAAAGGAGAAGAACTGTGTTCCTGTCATTCTGTGCGATAAGATTCCATCTGGTAAGCATCGAGTCATCAGCTGAGGGAAATTCCTGTCTGACAAGTTCTGCCTGATCCGGCACATCGTCTCTCAGTATCTCATCAAGTCTCTCCTGTTTTGCCTTCACATGCTGTGTATCAGCCATTGAGAAAGAAAAGCGAGGCAGAACAGAACCTGCGTTTTTCTCTCTCAGCTTTTCAGTCGCAATCTGGTCATCAAATGAAAAATCATAAGGTGCGATGACATCCTCGTTTGCAAGCTCACCCGGCTGATAGTCATACAGAAGCTCAACGCTGTAAAGCGAATTGGACTGGATTAGGACAGGAATGGCGACCCCTAGAAAAACAATGAAGATGAAGCACACAGAAAGGAACACCACAGTACGAAGACTGTATTTCTCATCTCCGTTCGTAATCAGCGGGCTCTTCTTCATCAGCATCAGTAACCACCCTCCTCGTTTTCCTGATAACAGGCTATGATCGCTTTGACAAGTCTTGAGCGTATAATATCATCTTTGTGGAATTCTATCACAGACAGGCCTTCTATGTCATGGATAATAGAAAGGGCATGAACAAGACCGCTGTCTTTTCTGTGAGGAAGATCAATCTGGGTGATATCTCCTGTGATCACAGCCTTGCTGTCCTCTCCCAGCCGCGTGAGAAACATTTTCATCTGACCCTTCGTGGTATTCTGTGCCTCATCAAGAATGATTATGCTTCTGTTGAGGGACCGCCCTCTCATGTAGGCAAGCGGAGAAATCTCGATCATGCCGCTTTCCTCCATCTTCCTTATCTGAACAGGCGGAATGAAATATTCCATTGCATCATATAACGGTCTGAGATACGGATTAAGCTTCTGTGACAGATCTCCGGGAAGAAAGCCGAGACTTTCACCGGCTTCAACCACGGGACGAGTAAGGACTATTTTCTGTTTTCTGCCGCTGAGCACCTGGCTGAGCGCATATGCAATCGCAAGAAATGTCTTTCCTGTACCGGCCGGTCCGACCGCGAAGCATATCTGATTCTCAAAAAGAGATGCCACATACTTCTTCTGCACTCCTGATTTGGGCCAGATGCTGCGTCCGTTCACGGAAAGATCATAAGTGCGTATGCTTTCTTTCTCTCCGTTTCCCTCAGCGAGCCATTCCATGTACAGCTCATTTTCCGCAAAGCTTTCATCTCTCTGGCGGGCAAGTTCCGTCAGATGCCCGATATAGGATGCGAATTTGCCGCTGTCAGGCGAAAAACTCATCTGGTTGCCCCTTGTCGTTATCTGCCCGGAAAGAAGAAACTCAAGGTAGGCAAGATTGGAATCATTTATTCCGAGTATCTTCTCCATTTCATCTGAATCATTGAAATATACTGTCATAATCCCCTGTCAGTCCTCACTGTAAAGGCTTCCTGTTTTCTGCCATCCGCTGCTTGTCTGATGGTATGTCTCATCCACCTTCAGATCAGGCATTGTAGCCCATCTGAGATAAATTGCAAATGCAGGAACCCATCCGTAGGTATTATCTCCGGTTTCCTCAAGCTGTGCAGTATAGCGCAGATGAAGATCCCAGTCATCCATGTAATGAACAAGCTCGATATCAAAACTCTGCAGATTGAACTGAGTGTTCCTCCTTCCATCTCCGATGAAATCAAAAGATTTCAGCAGATCTTCCATCATGGCAGCGAAAGAAAACCGTCCTTTGTCAATGTAACGGTAGAAACCGTTATTTGTTGTAGTGAATGAAAGCCTGAGCGAAAGGAACTCGGCAATTGAGAATTCAACTCCGGCCGTTACGGACAGGCTTGAAGAATATGCGTTGATGAAATCATAACGCAGTCTTGCATCAAGCAGGGCGCAAAGATAAATCCTGTTTTTCCATGCATACAGCTCTAGCTCATCAGTGTCGCTTCGGATTTCAATGTAATCGCCCTGCAACCGTCCCTCATGAGTTTTCATGTTATAGATAATGTCAACATAGGGAATTGAAAGCGATGTCCTGAGGCTGTTCACAATATTCCTTTCCCCGTTGTTCTCGAAATCAAAATCAAAAGACTGGGTAAGCGACCATTTCTTGTCTTCGCTTCTGACGGATGCGGATGCCTTAAGTGAAAGGGGTGATACAGGATCACTGCTGTCGAAAAGGGCACTTTCATAATTCATGGAATAACTGAACGTGAAATGCGTATAGCTGAGAGAGAGAGAGAAATCAATATCGTCGCTTGCAAGCTTACCGGTTTCCTCCTCCTCGAATTTCCAGCTGAAAGCGGCTGAAAGCGCATCATATCTGTAGCTTACAGATGGAGTGAGAACCGCTGACAGCGGAGGAAGTGTATAGCTCAAAGACGGTGTGATCACGCCATAGTTGTATTGAGAACCGAAAGACTTTGAGAAACGCAGTCTGTGAGTTCTGACATTCTCTTTGTCAAATGCATACAGTATTTCCTCTTCCCTTCTGCCTTCAATGTCGCTTTCCAAGCTGAAACGGTACAAATAAGCAGAGAAATCATATGTGATTCCGATGAACGGAAGCGAAACACTGCTTGCGGAAAGCAGCGAGAAATCATGCTCATGAAGCTCATCATCGGATTCGTCGAAACTGTAGCCGTAGCTTGGCGTGAAACGCTGGGTGAAACTCACAATCCGGCTGAGTCCCCCCTCAAACGTCAAAGCAAAAGAAGCAGAAGAGTCGATTTCATTGTCTTCTGTCTGCCTTTTGTCAAGATCATATTCAAATTCATTTGAGAATCGTTCGCTGAGATTATAGGAGAGGCGCAGATAGCTGCCGCTTGAAAGCATGCTTCTCTTCTCTTCACGTTCGAGGATGTACATATCATAAAGAAGAGGATTTTCAAGAATGAACTGATCCGACAGATCAAACTTCTCCCTACCTCTCTCATCATCCGGATTCCTTCCGTCTGTGGAGAAATCGAAAAGTTTTCCGCTCATTGTGAAATTGAATGAAGGAAGCGTTATGTCACTGATTTCATAACGATGTCTTGTGTCTGACCACGAGAAATCAGCATCCGCGCTTATATTGGAAATCCTCAGCGTTTTGATGTAATCATTTGTGAGATCGGATGGAAGGCGTACGGATCCGGAGAGACGTGCCTCATAGTTTGAAACCGTGCTGGTTCGCGTCGCAGGGAATTTCTGTGTGCCGCCAAGTATCGAGTCAATCGAGAAACTGGTGAGACGGTTGCTGTATTTTTTCAATACACTAGGGTCGGAATATACAGGCAAAGATAAACGCAAATCAGCAAAAGAAGAAGATACATTGACAGTGTTTATTGAATAGTATCTGAATCTGTGGCCATGGTTCTCAGAGGGTGACAGGATGAATGATGTCTCGCTTGCAGCTGAGAGTGCATCTTCGAAAAAATTCAGCTGGCTGTCATAACCTATGAGGAATCCGGTATGCTGATAGACATCGGCAAGAAGTGCAAGATAGCTTTCGCTTTCAGCTGCCCATTTATTAATTCTTCCCTCCGCTTCTCCTTCAACATAGTACAGACCGTTTGACACCATGTCCTCATCGCTCTCCGTACGCAGAAGAGATGCAAATGAACTTTCTTCCGCATCGGAAAAATTAGGGTAGCGGCCGAAAATCTCGGTAGTCGTCGAAACAAACATGCCGCGCTCCGAGTTGAAGCCGAATGCAGGATTGATAGCCAGACGGCTGCCCGGGAAAAAGAATGCGGGCAGATAGATTATCGGAACACGACCGATTGACAGATAGGCATTTGTCAGAAACATGTCCCCGCCTTCAAGCAGGGCTATGTTTTCCGCCGTGATGGAAGAATAGGCAGTATCGGGATTGGACGTGAGATATCCGTCCTGAAAGAAAAGACCACCTTCCCCGCTTCTGTAATTGAGAAGATCGCCGCTTGTATAGAATGTCACCTTCTCATCTTCGTTGTTGGTTCTCTGGCTGCTTGTCATTCCTCCGGAGACAAGAAGGTCGCCGGAATCATACAGATAAGTCACTATGTCAGCTGCAATATTCTCAAGTCCGGAATCTTCTCCGCTGTCTTCATAGCGGACATTGCCGTAAGCGGTGAGCCTGCCGTTTCTGCTGTCAAGAAGCATATGCCCGGCATAAAGGGTCTTGTCATCGCCTTCATCATCCAGAGAGAACACGACCTGGACATTGCCGGAAAGCGTTATGAGCCCATCGCGTGTGACATCCATGCTGTCTGCATTGATTATCTCAAGACTGTATCCTTCTGTCTCCTCAACGCTTTTGCTGTCAAAAACGCTTTCACCTTCAAGAAGAATGTTCCTGAGGGAAGAAACGCTTTGCGTCGTATCAAGTCCTCTTACAGATGCCATGTTCAGGATAGTTTCATCATCCGCATTGGCTATGAAATACCCGACTTCCCCTTCAGCGTGAAGGAAAAAGCCGGAAAGGAAAAGAATGATGATGGTACAGCATATCCTCAGAATTCTATTCTCTGCCAAGATATCTCCTCAGGAACTGTCCTGTATAGCTTTCCTTCACCATGCTGACTTCCTCAGGAGTACCGGCCGCAACGATTGTGCCGCCTTCATCTCCACCCTCCGGTCCCAGGTCGATCAGATAGTCTGACGACTTTATCACATCAAGATTGTGCTCGATGAGGATGACGCTGTTTCCCTGATCGACAAGACGGTTGAGCACTTCAAGCAGTTTCTTCACATCGGCGAAGTGAAGGCCTGTTGTCGGTTCATCAAGCACGTAGAGTGTCTTTCCGGTCTGCTTCCTGCTGAGTTCCAGAGACAGTTTGATTCTCTGAGCCTCGCCGCCGGAAAACGTCAGTGCGCTCTGTCCAAGACGGATATAGTCAAGACCAACGCTCACGAGTGTTTCAAGCTTCGTCCTTATGGATGAAACAGGTGCGAAAAACTCAACAGCTTCCGCAACCGTCATGTCAAGCACATCCGCGATGTTCTTACCCTTGTACTCAACCTGCAGTGTCTCTTTGTTGAAACGTTTGCCATGGCAGACATCGCATGTGACATACACATCCGGCAGGAAGTGCATCTCGATTTTGAGGTTTCCGTCTCCCTGACAGTTCTCGCACCGGCCTCCGACCACATTGAACGAGAAACGGGAGGCGGTGTAACCTCTGGCTTTCGATTCAGGCAGCTTTGCAAAAAGTTCCCTGATCGGGGTGTAGAAGCCCACATAAGTTGCAGGATTCGAACGCGGAGTCCTTCCGATAGGACTCTGGTCAATGTTTATTATCTTGTCGATATTCTCAATTCCGCGGACAGCGCGGTAACCGGAAAGCTCGACTTTCTTCTTTCTTGTGATCGCATCTTCGACTGCAGGTATGAGGATTTCATTGAGCAGCGTGGACTTTCCGCTGCCGGAGACTCCTGTTATAGTGACAAGCTTGCCGAGGGGAATCCTGACATCGATGTCCTTGAGGTTGTTCTTCGTACAGCCCAGGACCTCAATGAAATGTCCGTTGCCTTTCCTTCTCTGCCTGGGCACATCTATGCTGAGACGTCCGGAAAGAAACGCGCCTGTGATCGATGCGGGGTTTTTCTCAATTTCCCCCGGAGTTCCCTGTGCCGTGATGAGACCGCCCTTCTCTCCGGCACCCGGCCCGAGATCAATGACATAATCCGCGCTTCTGATCGTATCCTCATCATGTTCAACGACAATCACGGTGTTTCCGAGGTTCCTCAGGTTGATCAGCGTGTTTATGAGTTTTGTGTTGTCCCTCTGATGCAGGCCTATGGAAGGCTCGTCAAGAACGTAAAGCACACCTGAGAGGGCCGAACCTATCTGTGTTGCAAGTCTGATGCGCTGCGCTTCGCCGCCGGAGAGCGTGGCACTGGCACGGTTGAGCGTAAGATATCCCAGTCCCACATTCATGAGGAAGCTGAGGCGGCTCTTTATTTCCTTGAGTATCTGGCGTGCAATATCCTTTTCCATATCCGTAAGTTCAAGAGAATCGAAGAATGCGACGGAATCCTTTACGGAAAGATTCGAAAGCTCCCATATATTCAGGCCGCCCACCCTGACACTCAGAGCTTCCTTTCTCAGTCTCTGGCCATGGCATGAGCTGCATACATGGGAATAGCGGAGCTGATCATACATCCACTTCATCGCAAAACTCTGTGTTTCCATGTAGCGCCGTTCAAGTTCCACCAGTATTCCGGGATACTGTTCTTTCTTGGTGTATGCCGCGGTCCCCTTCTTGTTCTCATATTTCACGTCAAGAAGCTTGCCGCCACCGTACAGCAGGATCTTCTTGGCCTCCGCCGGCCATTTCACAAGCGGCAGGTCAAGGGAGAATCCATAGGCTTTTGCAAGGGCACAGATCCAGGCATGGCTGACTTTTGCATCAGGATTATGAGTGACAATTGCACCTTCATTATAGCTTTTCTCAGGATCGGGGATGATCTTGTTGATGTCGAATTCGCTTTTCACACCGAGCCCGTTACAGTCAGGGCAGGCGCCGTAGGGATTGTTGAATGAGAAAAGACGGGGTTCGAGATCCGGAACGGTTATGCCGCAGAAAGGACAGGAATTGCGCTCGCTGAAGAAATCCTTCTTTCCCTCACTCACGTATTCAACCTCGACAAGGCCGCTGCTCATTTCGCAGGCCTTTTCGATCGAATCGGCAAGACGCGCCCTGTCGCTGCGGCGCAGTATGAGACGGTCAACGACTATCGAGATGATATGCTTATACTGCTTGTCAAGAACGGGAATCTCATCTTCAAGCATGTATGTCTTTCCATCCACGACCGCACGGGTATAGCCTGCGGCAAGCGCATCTGAGAATATCTTCTTGAATTCCCCCTTTCTTCCCATCGCCAGAGGTGAGAGTATGATGAGGCGTCCTTCCTCCTCATGGGTGAAGATCGCGTCTATGATCTGGTCAACCGACATTTCGGAAATCTCACGTCCGCATTCAGGACAGTGCACATGACCTGTCCTTGCATAAAGCAGACGGTAGTAATCATAGATTTCCGTCACCGTTCCGACCGTTGAACGGGGATTCTTCTGTGTCGAACGCTGTTCTATTGCTATGGCAGGGGAAAGACCGTCGATCGAATCGACATCAGGCTTTTCGAGACGTCCCAGGAACTGGCGCGCATAGGCAGAAAGAGACTCGACATAACGTCTCTGCCCCTCTGCGAATATCGTATCGAAAGCTAGCGAGGACTTTCCCGAGCCTGACAAGCCTGAAATCACGACAAGACTGTTTTTCGGAATCGTGACGTCTATGTTTTTAAGATTGTGCTCTCTGGCACCTTTGATCACAATATTGTCATTCATTGCATTCAGATTTCATCAATAAGATCGAAAAGACTGTCCTCTGCGGACATGACATCAACATCCTTGTAAAGCTGGCCGCGGCAATAAAGGAAAACCTTGTTGCCAATGCCTGTTATCGCAACATCGGCATTTCTTGCCTCTCCCGGACCGTTGACCTGACAGCCCATGATGGCCACTGTTATATCCTTGTTCACTGTAAGCAGTCTGTTCTCCACCTGTGTGAGGAAGCCCTGCGAATCGAATGTGTGACGTCCGCACCGCGGACAGGAGACAATCCTGACACCGCCTTTCGAATATCCCAGCGCCCTGAGTATCTCAACTGCGGCATGGACTTCATCCTCTATGCTACCCGTGATCGAAACCCTCATTGTGTCACCGATTCCTTCCTCAAAGAGCTTTGTGAAAGCATATGTTGAGCGGATGCAGGAAGAGACAACGCCTCCGGCTTCGGTCACACCAATGTGCAGAGGAACGTCACATGCCGCCTTGAACTTTCTGTTTGCGCTTATCGTCGTCGCGATGTCAGAGGACTTGAGAGAGACAACTGTGTTGTCAAAACCCCAGGATGCAAACCATGAAAGATACTCAAGCGCACTGTCCACCATTATATCTTGTGGTCTGTCACCTTCCCTTCCCCTTGGCAGGGATCCGTTATTCAGTCCTATCCTTATGGCTGTGCCGTGATCCAGGGCAGCTTTGACGACTTCCTCAGTCTTCCATTTCGCTCCGATGTTTCCAGGATTGATCCTTATTTTGTCGGCACCTGCCTCAATTGCTTCCAGCGCCATTCTGTAATCGAAGTGAATATCGGCGACAACAGGCATGGGACTGCCTTTGCATATCGAGGCAAAATTTTCCCTGTCATCTGATGAAACATAGGAGAAACGTATCAGATCGCAGCCCATCGACTTGAGGACGCGCAGTCTGTGAAGCACATCCTCCACACTGCAAGATGCGATCTGGCTGTCATACATTGTCTGGACTGCCACCGGATGGCTGCCTCCGATGAAGATATCCCTTACCTTTGCGACTCTGCTACTGAACATGAACTACTCCAGAACATATTTTCTGACACGGGCATCACCTCTGAAAATGAATCTCTCCCCGGGAAGGAAAAAAGCAAACGTGCCTTCTGTCAGGCTGACAGCGGCAAGCACGTCTTTAGTGATGCCATCCTCCCTCCAGCTTGAAGCCACCCGGGATCCGTCTTCCTCACAGACAAAAAGAGTACAGCACTTTCTGTTCACATCAAAAGTCTCCATATCCTCAGCCTGAGAGAAGAGAAGCCCGGAAATGTTCCTGAGCGATTCGCACAGCGGATAATATTTCTCAAGATTTGCCGTTTTGTCGAAAATCATAACGGTGCAATTCTATTGTTTTTAAAGCTCAGTGTAAATGCAGAGATGCGGACGAAAACTCACCTCATCCGTTTTACGGCATGAAAATCAAGAGGCGGCATTTATGTTTCAATTCAATCAAAACTGTGAAATTTTTATCATAAATCGTCTACAACCTTTTCAAAGTCTGTTTTTTTAAATAATTTATACTGGTTATTTCTAAAATATCTGGAGGAAAAAACATGAAAGAATACCTCTCCAGCTATCAGGAGGTTCTTGACAGTCAGAAAGTCAATGCCGAAAAAGGTCTGACAGAAAGCGAAGTCAGATCAAGGCTTGAAAGAGACGGCAAGAACAAGCTCGCTGAAGCAAAGAAGGATTCAATGCTCAAGAAGTTCTTTGACGAACTCAAGGAACCGATGCTCATCATCCTGATGATCGCAGCAGTGCTTTCAGTCATCACCAGCGCAGCTTCCGGTGAGATCGAATTCACCGACGCCGTCATCATTCTTGTCGTTGTACTGCTCAACGCCATTCTGGGCGTAGTGCAGGAAAGCAAGGCGGAAAAGGCAATCGAGGCACTGCAGGAAATGAGTGCTGCAACAAGCAAGGTAATCAGGGACGGCAGGCAGATAAGCGTCCACTCCGAAGATCTCGCAGCCGGCGATATCGTGATACTTGAAGCCGGAGACTCGGTACCGGCAGACGGAAGAATCATCGAATGTGCTTCGATGAAGATAGAGGAAGCCGCGCTCACAGGCGAATCGGTGCCAGTCGACAAGCAGGTTGAGGCTCTCAGCGCATCCTCAGACGGCGAAGTTCCGCTCGGCGACAGGAAGAACATGGTCTACATGGGTTCAACCGTCGTTTACGGAAGAGGAAAGGCCGTGATCACATCAACAGGCATGAATACAGAGATGGGCAAGATCGCAAGTGCAATCCAGACTGCGAAAGAAGAGCTCACTCCGCTTCAGATCAAGCTTAATCAGCTGAGCAAGATACTCACCTACCTCGTCCTCGGCATCTGTGTCGTCATCTTCGCAATCGACATTCTGAGAATGTATATTGTAAACGGTACTGTTTCATTTAACGGCATACTCGACACATTCATGGTAGCCATTTCCCTCGCCGTAGCCGCAATTCCGGAAGGTCTTGCAGCTGTTGTCACGATTGTTCTTTCAATCGGAGTTACGAAAATGAGCAGGAACAAAGCTATCATCAGAAAGCTCACTGCAGTTGAGACACTCGGCTGCACACAGGTCATCTGTTCTGACAAAACAGGTACGCTCACCCAGAACAAGATGACAGTTGTCGATAAATGGACAAGCAATGAGGAGCTTCTTGCGAAAGCCATGGCGCTTTGCTGCGACAGCAAGCTTGACGAGAACAACCAGGCTATCGGAGAACCTACAGAATGCGCTCTTGTCAACTATGCTTATTCACTGGGCATCAACAAGAACGAACTTGAGAAGGATACCTACAAGAGAGTCGGAGAGGCTCCATTCGACTCATCAAGAAAAATGATGAGCACAGTCCATACGGACAATGGCGGAGATGATTTCATACAGTTCACGAAAGGCGCTCCGGATGAAATTCTGAAGAAATGTTCATCCATCCTCAAAGACGGAGAGGTTGTTCCGATGACTGACAAGGACAGAGAAGATATCCTTGCACAGAACAAGGCGTTTGCCGACAGAGCCCTCCGTGTTCTTGCAGCCTCATACAGGGACTGGGAAGTCGAACCGGTGAACTATGATGCGAAATATATTGAGGACAATCTGACATTCATAGGCCTTACAGGCATGATAGATCCGATCAGGCCGGAAGTGAAAATCGCTGTTGAGGAATGCAAGAGCGCAGGCATCCACGTCGTCATGATAACCGGCGACCACAAGGATACCGCAGTCGCAATCGCAAAGGAACTGGGCATCATCCAGTCCGCAGCCGAGGCCCTCACAGGTGCTGACCTTGACAAGATGAGCGATGAGGAACTTGATTCGAAGATCGAGATGTATTCCGTATACGCCCGTGTTCAGCCTGAACACAAGGTGAGAATCGTCCAGGCATGGAAGTCCCGCGGCAAGGTCACTGCAATGACCGGTGACGGTGTCAACGACGCTCCGTCCATCAAGAATGCTGATATCGGAGTCGGCATGGGAATAACAGGTACCGATGTCACGAAGAATGTTGCCGACATGGTTCTTGCGGATGATAACTTCGCAACCATCGTAACGGCTGTTGCAGAAGGAAGAAAGATCTACGACAACATCAGAAAGGCCATCCAGTTCCTGCTGGGAAGCAATATGGCCGAAGTCATTTCGATTTTCGTTGCTTCAGTAATGGGCTTCACTATCCTGCGCCCGAGCCACCTGCTGTGGATCAACCTCATCACGGACTGCTTCCCCGCAATCGGACTCGGCATGGAAAAAGGCGATGACGATATCATGACACGTCAGCCCAGACCGAAGAACGAAGGCATTTTCGCAGGCGGACTGGGTGTCAACTGCTTCATCCAGGGCTTTGCTGTTTCGATAATCACGCTGATCAGCTACTTCATCGGAGACTTCGTGGAAACAGGACACCTGCAGATAGCCAGCAGCACACACGGCATGACAATGGCATTCCTCACCCTTTCAATGGCTGAGCTGTTCCATTCATTCAACATGAGGAGTCTTGACAAGTCACTCTTCTCAATAAAGGGACACAACAAGTACCTGCTCTACACTATGCTTGGAGCATTTGTACTTACAATCTGCGTTCTCTACATTCCGTTCCTCCGCGATGCGTTCAGCTTTGAGCATATCTCGGTGATGGAATTCGCAATCGCCCTCATAATGGCTGTTCTGATCATTCCCATCGTGGAAGTGCAGAAATTCATCCAGAGAAAGATTGCAAAGAAGAAATGATACAGTTTATAACGCAGAAGGCGGCAGGCATAACCTGCCGCTTTTGCATGTAACGCCCGGTCAGAAGGCAAAAAAAGTCCCAAAACCTGCTCATTGAGAAGCCAGGTAATGGGACAGAGGGGACAAATTCTAAATAGAGAGTTATATCTCTTTACTGATATATGGAATTATAGTTCAGAATATCATATATTTCAAGTATTTAGTATTTTTTTTGTTTTTATTTAATTTTTTTCAATATTTAAAATTAACTGTCAAACGTAAAAATTACATCAAATCTTCACAGAAGATTTGCACCATATGACTCAGAGAAGGATACTCATCATCTATCAGAAGATATGGGGCTGAAAGTCTTTCCGTTTCCCCAAGAAGACGGAGATTCTCTTCAATCAGTCTGCCGGTATCAATGTCATCACAGATGCGCTTCTCGCTGCAGGATGCGAACTCACGGATCTGTCTTACATGCCTTCTTATATAATCTTCTCTCATTATGAGAGTGATTCCCCGGATGTGGCTGAGGTACTGCTTGTCAAAATCATTGCGCCGTGATGAATGGACATAGCAGCCTTTGATGATCAGTTTCTGTCTGTTTTCTACAACAGTCATAATCATATTTCTCACAACTGGCCAGAGTATTGTGCAAGATTCTCGTCCTCACTGACATTGTAGGGACATAATCCGCTTCTGATCAGGCTCATCTTGAGCCAGTCTATCGGGAAATACGGCATGGAAAGCTCCTTCATCAGATGATAGCTGAAATAAGTCTTTCCCGTATGAGAAGCACCGGTTATAAGCAATACGTTTATTTTTTCATCCATGCTGCAATCATAAAAGAAACCTCTTCCGCCGCAAAGACAGAAGAGGCATGAAAATAATGACAAGCTGCCGATCAAAGATCATCCACAAGTGCTGTGCTCTTCGCATATGCTGTGCTTCTTGCTTCAAAGAAATCCGTTTTGACCATATTGGCATTGGAATACAGGCTTACCCATGCAAGATCCTCACTCTCCTCCTCGTAGCCCGGATACAGAACCTCAAAGCCAAGGCTTGTCCAGCGCAGGTTGCCCAGATATTTGATATACGTTGTGATGAGATCACTGCTGAGACCAGCGATATCATCACCGATGACGTAGTGGCCCCAGTCGATTTCCATCTCGACTCCGGTCTTAATCATCTGCCTGTAGACTTCCACCTTATCATCTGTGAAAAGCTCGGGACGTTCCTTCTTCAGCTCGAGGATTATGTTCCTGAAGAGCCAGAGATGGGTGTTCTCATCCCTGTTGATGTATCTGATCTCCTGGCTGGAACCCGGCATCTTGCCGTTTCTTGCAAGATTGTAGAAAAACATGAAGCCGGAATAGAAGTAGATACCTTCAAGAATGTAGTTGGCGACAAGGACTTTCATAAAATGCCCGGCATCCCTGTTGTAGAGGAAGTCATTGTAGCAGTCCCCGATGAAAGTGTTTCTTCTCAGCAGGTGCTCGTCCGTCTTCCATGCGTACAGAATCTCATCCCTCTTCTCCGGTGCGCAGATCGTATCAAGCATATATGAATATGCCTGGGAGTGGATGCATTCCTGGAATGTCTGTATGTGAAGGCAGAGATTCACCTCGTTTGCTGTGATATAGCTGCTTATGTTGGGAAGATTGGCAGACTGGAGGGAATCCAGGAAGACAAGGAAGGAAAGAATCTTGTCATAAGCCCTTCTCTCTGCGTCACTCAGATTCGGGTAATCCTTCAGATCCTGGGAGAGATTGATCTCCTCCGGAATCCAGAAGTTGTTCATCGCCTGCCGGTACCAGTCGCTTGTCCACTGGTAGCGCAGGTTGTTGAAATCGTTGAGATTGGTGGTGTTGCCGCCGATCATACGTCTTTTGTTGAGCTCAATATCCCCGTCAGGGTTGAAAAGCATTTTCTCTTTCAGAATCTCACTCATAATTTATTCTCCTAGGATGAACATGATTCGCATTCTTCGACCTCAAGCGACTTGCTGCGTGTATAATAAAGTGTTTTCACACCTTCCCTGTATGCAAGCAGCAGAAGATCAAGGACCTGTCTCATTGTGTAATCATTTGTTATGTAAAGATTAAGTGACTGCGCCTGATCAATATGGCGTGTACGCACCCCTGCCGCCCTGACAGACCAGCTCTGATCTATTTCATGGGCGTTTTTGTAATACCACCAGGTATCGGGATTGAGATCCGGGGCAATGCGGGGAAGCATGGCTCCTTTCTTCTCTTCGTAGAAGAAACGTTTCATCACCGGGTCGATGCCTGCAGATGTGCTTGTGATGATGCTGGTACTGCTTGTTGGAGCAATGGCAAGAAGATAAGCGTTCCTCATACCCTGACGTGCGACCTTCTGTCTTATCCTGTTCCACTCATCATCATTGTATGAACGCTTGTCGAAATAAGCACCGCTGTGCCAGTCAGAGCCTACAAAGAAATCATAGGAGCCTCTCTCGCAGGCAAGATCGCTTGAAGCTTCCACGGCAGCTTTGCTGATGGTCTCGAAGACAGAATCAACATACTTCAGATGCTCTTCGCTTTCCCATCTGATGCCCTTGTTGGCAAGCATATGATGATAGCCGGAAACACCGAGCCCTACAGCTCTGTACTGCCGGTTCGTATAGCGGGCATATTCAAGAGGATACATATTGAGGTCAATGACATTGTCCAGGATCCTGATTGCAAGACGCGTGAGTCTTTCAAGCTCTGCCTTGTTGTCAGTATCGATGTTGCCAAGCACGAGGGATGCAAGATTGCAGACTACGAATGTCCCTGGCTGTGTCACGGTCACAAGGCACGCCTCTCCGTTTATGTCCTTCAGCGAAACATCTTTCACTGTTATCTCGCTCATGTTCTGTGCGATTTCGGTACACAGATTCGATGAGTAGATCATTCCCTTGTGTCCATTCGGATTGGCTCGGTTGACATGATCACGGTTGAAAACAAAAGGAGTACCTGTCTCGACAGCGCTCTTGATTATGAGACGTACAAGATCCTTGACGCACATGATTCTCTTCTTGATCCGGCTGTCTGAGACACACTCAAGATAGCGGCGCTCCCACTCGTCTCCGTAATAATCCTCAAGCGAGTAACCCTTGAATTTCTTTATCTCATACGGACACATCATATACCATGTGCCGTTTATATTCTCCTCAACCTGTTTCCAGAAGTAATCAGGATAGCAGATTGCAGGAAAGACATCGTGAGCCTTCATCCTGTCATCACCGTTGTTGGTTCTCAGGTTGAGGAATTCAGGAATATCCCTGTGCCAGATATCAAGATAGACGGCGACAGCACCGCTTCTCACCCCGAGCTGGTCAACAGCGACAGCTGTGTCGTTGACAAGCCTTATCCATCTGATGATACCACCGGCAGCGCCTTCAAAACCCCGGATCGCAGAACCGGCTGCCCTCACTTTTCCGAAATACAGCCCCATGCCTCCGCCGAATTTTGATACCTTGGCGAAGTTGTCAAGTGAGCGGTAGATTCCGTCAAGGCTGTCGGGAACTGTGTCGATGAAGCAGCTTGAAAGCTGATGGAACGGCTTTCTGGCATTTGAGAGTGTCGGTGTTGCAAGACTTATCTCAAGAAGGGAAAGCGCATCATAGATTTCCTTCACATATCTCATCCTCTCTTCCTTTTTCTCATCAATTGCAAGGAAAAGGGAAATTGAAAGATACATTTCCTGAACAAGCTCAAGTGCAACGTTCTGATGGCTCTTGATCACATAGCGCTTGATAAGAAGATCAAGACCGGAATATGTGAAAAGATTGTTTCTCGTCTCATCCATGAATGACGCGGCTTCCTCTATCTCCGCCTTTGTATATGCAGAGAGTATCCTGCTGTAATAAAGCCCTTCATCGTTCAGATAGCGCAGCTTGTCATAGAATGTGGCAATGTTGAGCCTCTCCATCTGGGCAAGCACTTTCTTTCTGAAGGAATAGTAAAGAAGACGGGAGGCAATGTACTCCCACTTCGGCTCCTGTGCGCTGGCAAGCTCGACGGCTCCCTTTGTCAGGGCCTCAAGCTTCTCGTCATTGCTCATGCCGGGATTAATGAACACCACGACCTTTGTCTTAAGCGCAGAAAGGGAATACTCGCTTTCCGGATAATCCTTCTGTATGGATGAAAGCACACTTTCAAGTCCCTCATCCCCGATAAGCGAGATAATTTCATTTCTCTCGCTTCTCAGATTTGATCTGCCTTCACGGTAAAGGATGTATGCCTTTGCCGTTTTGTAATAACCGGCTTCCATCAGCTTCTCTTCCACGATGTCCTGAATCTGCTCGACAGTTACCGCATCTTTTGTCTCAGCCTGAGCCACGACAGAAGCGACAATTGAATCGAGCCTGTCATCTGAAGGAAATACCGATGAGCTGTGAAAAGCCTTTGAAATGGCATTCCTGATCTTGGCAGAGTCGAAAGCCTCAAGTCTGCCGTTTCTCTTTGTTATATTCATTGAATGTCCTTATTAATAATAATTCTTATTAAGATTAACTTAACATGTGTCCTTAAACAAGTAACCTGAGACAAATTTCTCCTGAAAAATTTTCCCGCTCCATCAGGAATGATTCATGAACATATGTTCCAAAACCATTTGAATATTCAGTACACCCGGAATTATGCCCCCTTCCTCACTTCAAGTTCTGAAATATGAAGAAGTGCCTCAACAGCTTCGTCAAATGTGGACACATAGACAAGCTCGGCAGAAGGAAGAAGCTGAGATGGAACGCTTTCCACTTCCTTTCTGTTTCCTTCAGGAAGAATAATCTTCACTGCCCCCTGATTCGCAGCACCTTCGATCTTTGCAAGAATGCAGCCTACAGGAAGCACCATGCCCTTTAGAGACAGAGCTCCCGTTACAGCAGTGGATTTATCAGCAGAGATGGAAAGAAGATCAGATATGATGGCAAGTGCGGTTGCAAGAGATGCGGAGTCCCCTCCTTTGTGAAAGCTGTATGTGTAGTTTACCGTCACTGCCTCCAGATTTCTGCCAAGATGCTGTGATGCATAGGCATCAGCAAGCTCATATGCTATGTCGGCACTCTCGCTCATCACCTTCTCCACCATACCGGTCACCTTTATCTCACGGAATGAAGACCTGATGTTTCTGGCTTCCACAGGCTGCATGAAACCTCTGTCCCCCGCAATTCCGATTCCGCTTACAATTCCGGGAGAGTATATGAAATCTTTCACTAGATCAGGATATTCATTCCGATTAAGGATTTTATTTATCTCTTCATTATTAACTTCCAGAACTTTTTTCTTTTTGGCATTCAGTGCTTCTCTGGCCTTGAGTGCGAAAACACGCTCGATGTTCTGCTGAAGCGACCGGACAGACGAGCTTGTTCCATACGAGCCGAGAACAAGTTTTCTCATGACTGGATCTGGAAAGCGGACAGGACACTTCGCACTCCTGTTCAGTCTGGAGACGATGCTTGCGGCAATACCGAGAAGTTCTTCATAGCTGTACGGTTCCGTGAAGAAAACAGCCAGCCTGTCCAGCAGTGGTTCAGGTATGCCTGCAAGCGTGTTCGCCGTGAATATGAACCAGCCGTTTGAAACATCCACGGGAAGAGAGAGGAAATTGTCAGTGAACAGCCGTGCTGATTCCCTTTCAAGCAGTTCAAGGAAAACGCTGTCCGCCCGTGAATGAGTATCACTGGTTCCAGCTTTGTCGAGTTCATCGAAAACTATCACAGGAGAAAGAGAACCTGCCTGAAGAAATGCCTTGATTATAAGGCCGCAGTCAGATGCACGCCATGACTGATCTGAACCGCACAGTTCGAATGCCGCTGATTTTCCGCTCATGCTTATCAGTGCTGATCCTCTTTCAGGAAATGCGGAAGCAAGACTTAGTGCTAGGCTTGTCTTGCCACATCCCGGACTTCCGACAAGCAGAAGAGGATGAGGACTTCTGCCGTTTGCAGCTGATGAGGCAATCTCATCAAGCAGGAAAGACTTCAGCTTATCCATACCGGAATGTGATGCATTCATTGTCTTCTGGGCTCTGGAGATATCAGGGGCCCTGAAAGCGACGGCCTTCATATCAGCAAATTGGGACAGAATCTGAAGCCTCTTTTTATTCACGTCGTCATCTGAGCCTTCCGACTTTATAACAGTGTTCCACATTGCCCTGATGCGTTCCACCGTAATACGGCTCATCTGACAGGCGGATGATTCAAGCTTTCTGAGTATCATGCTTCCTGCATCTTCATCCAGACTATCCTGAACATGTGAATCATATTCCTTTTCCATGCGGATGTAGTCCATAGCCCTGGATTTGAAAGCATCGATCTCAGATGCGCTCATTCCCTCTTCAAGTGATTCAATCAGTGATTCAAGCAGAAATTCGTACACTATCCTTTACTCCTTAAATATGTTCAAACAACAAAAAGAATCATGTCATGCAGTCAAAGACACTGCATGAGCACAATACACAAATGTGTTTATTTCATGTGTTACTGACTATGCGATGATTGATCTCTGCAGGGATTGTTCAGGATCCCCATCCTTTACACTGTCACTTGATGATTAGCCGGGAATTGCCGCTGAATATCGGAATTGATGTCGTTATCTGCCCTGCAATGTTCATTCACTACTCTCCTCTTTTTTTATGAACAATTTGCGACAAGCTGTAAGCAATACAACAGATTTGATAAAAACGTAATTATATATAATTACATAAAATTCAATTTTAGTCAATACCATTAGAGCAGACACATCAACATACGGCCTTAAAAAAAGCCTTTACAAGAGGATATCAACATGAGGAAGATTATCAAAAACAGCACCATGAGTGACAGCTATCACCAACCTTGATCGGGCTTCCTTTTCAACCAGATGTACCAAGGTTGATACTGAAGCTGTATCAAGGCCGGCATCCGCTTCATCCATAAGGAGAATGTCAGACTCACTGCACAACAAGCGGATCACAGCAACCTTCTTTTGCTGTCCGGTTGACAGATTCTCAACATTCAAAGTCTCCTCACCAAAGAAAGAAATCTTCAATTCATCATACAATGCGGTCTCAGCCGGCTTACCCATGAAAACATTATCCTCAAAGCAGGGACCAAAGAAAGCTGGCTTTTGCATCAGATAGGCAGGTTTTGCTACAGATTGGACAAGCACGGTTCCCTCAGATACATAGTCATCAGGGAAGAGACCTGCAAGCATGTTCAGGAGAGTCGTCTTACCAGCACCATTACCGCCTTTAACAAGGTAGAGTCCCGGGCCATGGAAGGTATAAGAGAAATGATTTATCACATAGCTGGCATCCTTTGAATAAGAGAATGAGAAATCCCTGACTTCAATACAAGGTCCTCCTGTATTCTGATTCAAAGACCAGCAGACAGGATTGGTTTTACGGGTTGAAGCCTCCCTCACCCTTGATATTGCAACAAGAGCAATCATGGTCGTCTGGTAATAACTCCCGATGTTGACAAGTATATTCTTCAACTGACTTGTCAACATATGCATTGAGACGAAGTCTCCGACACTGATCGCTCCGGAGATAACCATACGACCTAGTAACAGATAAACAACGATATTGGTGACCGCATTCACCAGATAAAGAAGCAGAGAAGAAGTTCCATTCAGCTTGACTGTGTCGACAACTACTGAGAAGCCCTGCCCAAGCACTCTTCCATAAAGTGAGGTGAAATGTCTTACAACAGCATTCTGGCTGATTTCTTTCTGCCCATCGACATAACTGACAACAGTTTTGAGGTACTGATCCTGAAAAGCCCGGCTCTCAGCATTCAGTCTGGCCATAGGTTTGCTGTATAAAGCATTGATCAGTATTGGAAACACAGACAACAGGACAGCCAATCCAAACAGTTTTCCATCTACACTCAGGAGCCGCATAGAAATAACTAAGATTGTGAAAATCATGACCAGCAGGTCAGGTATGCTAGCGGTGTAAAAATCAATCAATGATGATATATCGTCTAAAATAATGTTCTTAACCTTATCCCTGCCAAGTTCATCTGGAACATACATCTGCGAATCAAGGTATGTCTCAAGAAAACCAAGCTCTATCCTCCGTGTCACATGGTTGTTCCACCTTGTTCTCAGATAAGTCAGCAGGACAGAAACGGCAAGACCCAAAAAGAACAGCAACGAGAATGAGACCAGAAGGCGCAGGAAGTGATCCCATTCACCAGCTGTAAGATCATCTATCAACCAGCCGGAAAGCATGGGTTCCAAGGTATCAAGGTATTTAATTCCCATTGAGGCCATCATAAATGCGATATAAGGCAACAGATAGGGAGCAACCAGATTGAAGCCCCACTTCAAAGTGCTGGTTTTCTTATCAGCTTTCATAATTCCAGGAGAATCTCCTGCTCAAAATACTCATCGGGAATGTACATGAGCCGGGGATCAACTATCTGGAAGTATCTGACCCGTCCGGGAAAAGACTGATTCCAGATCGAGTATGCCTTTTCAACATAAGTACCATCTTCCAGAGCCCAGTAATCCACATAGTCAATCCTCTGAGCCAGGACAGGATACTCAGCAAAGTAATCCTCCCTCACCCTGAGGCCTGTCTCACAGTCTATCCAGAAAATTGTGACAGACCTCCTGTTGTCATTGTGCATCTCAAGCTTCCAGCAGTTTCTGCCATTGAACTCCTCCACATGACAGTCGGCTATATTATATCCATCTTTCATCTTCAGGACATCATCGTCAGAAAATTCCATGACAGAAGCCTTGCCGAATGTATGATAGATATTATCATCAAAGTTTGTCTTGTAATGAACCATTTCCCTGTCATAAAGAAAGTCATAGTCTTTCGATATGTCAGAAATCGTGGAGAACAATGAAACCTCAAGACGCCTGTAAAGAGAACCTTGTGCCCTCAGGTACTCAAGTTTCACTGTCTGAGCCCCATATTTCTCTTCAGGGCCGGACATATCGTCAGGAACGACAGAAACCCACTGAAGGAAAACAAGGTCCTTTTCAGAGTTTCTGAATGAACCTTGTTCAAGCGAATTCTGCAAGGCGTAGGCAAGTATGGCTTGTGGGTCTTCAGCAAAACAAACCCCGGCAAGCATCAAGATTATCAGGAGAAACAGAAAGAACCGTTTCTTCATTGTTTTCCCCTCCTTTCTGCAATCAGATCAGATAAGAGCACAACCACAAGATACAGTGCTGAATACAGTAAAAGCTGAGAGACAGGAAAAGGCATAAACAAATGACCGTCAACACAGTAGACATCAGTGAAATTAAGTCCGGTTTCAGCATCCAGCAGCATCGAAGGCCCGGGTATAAGTGAGACAAGGGAGCAGATTACAGCTGTCAGCACCCATGACACAGCTATTGGAATGATGGCTGTGATTAAACTCTCAAGCAGTCTGGTTTTTCTCACACAGGCCTTTGTCATACCCAGATTACGATAGAGAACATACTCATCCTTCCTTACAAAGAAAACGTGAACTGCAGAGAACAGCATCGCACAGATTGATATCAGGGCGAAGCCAGACAGAAGGACAAGGACATTAAGGCGTAAATCAGTCAGCATGGAGTAGCTTTCAAAAGTTGAGGGGGCCATCCTGCGCAGTATTTCATAAGGTGATGTGTTCATGGTAGTCAACACCATGAATTCAGGATGAGTGGACAATTCATTTATGAATGCTGAAACTTCATCTTGAGATGCCCCATGAAAATCGATGGTGATGTATGCCCTTTTCGCAGGGATCATGAGACGGTTTGCATCACTGCGGCTTATCGCTATGTCATACATGAACGCCCGTGGGAATGGAATATAATCATCTGACTTCTTCAGCTCTGTATAGGACTGGTCTTTTCCCGCTACAAGATAAGCTGACTGGGGAAGAGCTGAAGATGGTTTTGCTGAGAAAACACCCTCTGGTATGGCATCGGAAACTATCAATGAAACCTGCTGTCCGGGCTCCATAAGATCCTCATATATGAAATATTCCTCGTTCTGGCCGTAGATGAAGGAATAAAGTTCATATGTACACTCCTCTGGAGAACTGAATGAACTGGCAACTGCTTCATCGATATAATATTCAGTCATACGGGACAAGGCCGGCCTGTCTCCTGCCGCCATGCTGTTATCTTCCAGTGATGCAACAAGGACATCGCCTGAGAGTACCTGATCCTGCAGGAAGAATGAGAAAGCGTCATCAATCATTCCGGATAACAATCCCTCAATACTGACAGGAATAACTATTGACAGTACGATGAGCATGTAAATCACGACATATGTTCTGAAATGTCTGAAATATATTTTCAGGAGGAGTTCAAGTCTTTTCATCTCTTCCTCCCTGCTTTCTTCAACATGCGAATGACAATAAGAACAGAAGTTCCCATGAAGACTGCCTGCATGGCTATGACAAAGATGACAGAACACAGGACATACTGGCTGGCAACCAGCACCTGCCTGCATAAGATGCACATTAAACCACAGGCAAGGGCAGTCCCGATAAACGAAGGTACGGCTGCAATCATGCAAAGCTGGAGAAACAGGTCACGGACTATCATCATCTTCTGTCGTCCCAGTATCGACAGCAGCTCAATGAGCCCTCTCTGGTTTTCAATCAGTACATTGACGCCGATCAAGCCAAGCACAATCGAACCTGCAGACAGGATCAGCGACACGATTCTGCTTATCACAGTACTCATGTTATCCAAAGCAATCTTTTCATCTGTGAAGACGTTGTACATGCTTGAAACGACCTTGTATGAGATACCTGTACCCATTGAGGAATACTCATCAAGAATATGCTGAATATCTGCCGCAACCTTGTCAGCTGAAGCTCCATCCTCCAAGCGCACCATCAGCTCGTTAGAGAGCATCGGGGCTTCTATCACGTCATCCCCGGAAGGTTCAACACCCCAAAGCGGAGGGAATACAACCTCATCCAGGCTCTCAGGCGCCGTCGCATAACTCTTGTATTCATAATCCTTGCTCCAGAGTGCGCCCATGGCATCCTCGTTGAGGATGAATGCATCAATACTATAGCCGATCCCCTCCGGATCCTCGATCTGGTTATACTTTCCCAATGGTTTGTATGTGCCCCAGTAAACAAGATCCACAGTTTTTCCGGACGACCCTGAACTCACCTTCAGGGACATCCCCTTCTCCATCTCTATTCCGTTTTCTGCAAGCCTTCTCACCGTGTTTTCACTGATAAGGACAGCATTTGGCGGAGCATCAGAGACACCAGGGAATGCAAGATGCTCAGCATGTTCATAGAATTCATTGAGCTTGGAGAAATCCTCTCCTACATGGCGGCCTGTGTATAGCAATTCCTGATGGCCCAATGAAAGGTGGACACCAAAGCTTCCCAGCGTGATCTGACGCTTCAGGACAGCTTCAACCCCGTCAACTGATGCAATCCTCTCATAAAAGACAGGGTCGACAGGCAGATAGAAGATGTTTGTGGATTCTTCAATCAGTGCCCCCGCCCACATATCCGGACTGTCAATCAGACCATGTTCCTCACTGTCTACAAGTATAATGAGTTCGCCATAGACTTCCTTACGGTCCAGCTCCACTCTGTTGGCATATGGATATATGCAATCCGGCAGGATGCACACGCACAGGAAAGAGACCCCTGCGAACATCAATGCCAGGGTGATGCATATGAGTTTATTCTGACGCAGTCCGATCAGAGCAAGTTTCATATATTAATAAACTGTTGAACTTGAACCACATGTTGCAGTGCAGTCAGATGTACAGCCAACTGAACATCCTTCTGAGCAAACAGATGAACAACTGGTACCAGCACAACCTGAAGAGCATGACGTTCCACTACATCCTGTTGCGCAAGAAACACCTGAACAACCAGACCCGCAGCCAGGATCACAAGAAACAAAACAAAATCTCTTCTCAATACCAGGATCTGATGTATTCAATCGTTCAATTGATTTCTTAAGTTTTGTAATATCCATACGTTCCTCCTAGTCACCAAGACGACATACTGACGCCGCAACCATTCGGACATCCCTCAGAACATTGAACAGGACATCCACTTGAACAAACTGAGTAACAATTGCCACTGCTGCAATTACTGGAACATGAAATACATATCCCTTGAGTCTTTATAGCCGATGCACCAACATCCTCAATGATATTTTTCAGTCTTTTCACATCCATGACATATCTCCCATTACGGACTATTCAGATGTTAGTCATCTGCGGCTTTCCCTGATATTCGAACCAGGAGCGTAACACGATGACGAACAACCAGTAGAAGAGCACCCCGATGCACACGAGCTAGGACAACCTGACTGGCAAGACGTAGTACAACTGGTTACATTACATGATTCATCACCTCCTAACCTGTCGTCAAATTTTCCTTGACGAGTGATTTGTTCTTTCAGTTTTTCAATATCCATATCTGTCCCCCTTTTTCTACAAGATTCTTATTGGCCCGTATTCGGCCATTGGACATTTGTAATCTGGTTCATAGACATCACCGAGATACTCACGGCAAAATCGCAGGCACCTGCTGTATATTTCATGACAGTACTTGTAATACTCATCGGGGCAGGTCTTACATGCACAACCATCGTGAAAAATATTTCTGTCTGGAGCAGACAGCCAGGCCTTCATTTTCTTACCATTCCATACCTTGTAAAGATCCTGGGTTCTGAAATCCCCAAGAACATAACGCGGATCATATGGTAGATGCTCACAAATAAATGCTTCTCCATTAGGCATAATCAGAAGGGAAAAACGGCCGGCATTGCAGATGACACGGTCTTTCATCATTTCCTTAAAGTCAACGCAATCCGTTCTTTTATGCTCTGAGTATGTAATCTGATAACCGCCACCAACCAAATCAACATCAGCATGCTCTTTCCGCCATGTCTCGATTACAGATGAAACTGAATCCAATTGCTCCTGAGTGGCGAAGAGTTCGTCATCATGGCGATATCCGCTACGGCCATACCCGACAACCTGAATATGCTTGATACCCAGTTCAACACACTTATCAAGATAATCGCTGATGCATCCAGCATTAATACTAGTAAGTACAGCTTTGATACGAACATCCATATCGATGCTCTGCATATACTTGATCATATTGACAATCTTGTCCACGTAACCAGGTCCGACACCAATCAATTTCTGCTCAACCTCATCATCAAAGCTGTCAAGGCTAATCTGAATGCGGTCAAGGCCAGCTCTGTCATAAAGCTTTTTTATTCTCTCATTTGATAGTACGCTTTTGGTGGACAGTGTGTAGAAAACACCATGCTTATGGATAAGTTCCATGACATCATCGATGTCTGGGCGCAACATGGGATCTCCTCCTGTAAGCAACACACTTTCAACTCCTGCTTTCTTCAAATCTGAGAAGAGGACATCAAGCCGATCAAGCGAGATGTAATCGTCTACAGGTACCAGTGGGTGATAACAATAGCGACATGAAAAACCACAACGTGTAGACACATTGAAATTTACAGACAGAGGTGCTTCAAGACGCAGGTTCCGTGGATCCAGGAAAACCTGGTCAGAAGGAATCAGATAATCTTCCGGATTGAAACGGTTACGGATCTTTTCTATCTTTGCCTCATCATACTTTTTTACTGGTACAAGGAACTCATAGTCATGAAGCTGGGGCCCAAGCAATGACAATGCCTGTTCAACATCAAGTTCAGCGTTGTCAAACAGGAACTCGAAATCACGTTTGACATCTGCAAAAGACCTGGTTCCATCAAATAGCAGAAGAAAGATCACATCCTGAGGATGAATAACAGAAACATTATCCGGAGCATAGAAGAAGTCATCTACAGTGTAGAACAGGCACCTATGACTTTCCTTCCTGAACCTCACCTCATCAGAGAGTATATACCTGATATCATCTCTGTATTTCATCCTGCAATCCTCCCATCTTCAAGCCTGATTCTGTCACCAATAGAATCGACAATTCTTTTATCATGTGTCGCAACTATGCAAATTGAGCAGAGTTCCCTGTTCAATTCCTCAAGCAGGGACATGATGTCTTCAGCTGTAGCAGAATCCAGACTGGCAGTCGGTTCATCTGCCAGAATAATCGATGGCTTCTTCACAAGAGCCCTGGCAATGGCGACACGCTGTTGCTGACCTCCGGAAAGCTCACCGGGGCGATGATGACGTCTGTCTGAAAGACCGACACGTTCCATAATTGCCTCAGTGTCCTTCTCAAGCTTCTTCCTGTCTGCCCGTCTGCCCCCTCCTGCGACAGCGCCGAGGAGGATATTCTCAAACACATCCAGAACAGGTATCAGCCTGAACTGCTGAAAAATGTAACCTACATTGCTGAAACGGTAAGCAGATGCTTCCTTGTCAGATGTGTTGACTATGCTCCTGCCATCAAGCTTTATATCCCCGGATGTGGGGACATCTGTCGCAGCAATGAGATTCAGCAATGTGCTTTTGCCAGAACCACTGGGCCCTGATACAACTGTCATGGAACCATTGCGGAAAGTATATGAGAAACCACTGAGGGCATGAACAATATTATCGCCCATCTCATAGATCCTGCTTACATCAACAAGCTCCAGCACAGCTTACCTCCATGTGTTTTAAGTCTCACTCCCAGCTGGAGGTATGTCAAATAAACTTATGATATTTTTCTATTATGAAAAAAATTCTAAACTGAAGTTTCTCCAAAAAACTCAAGGATTTTTACAAGCAGGCTGGCTCTGGAAGGAACATTCAGTTTTTTCATAATGACATGGAGTCTGTTTTTGATCGTGGCCTCATTTGTGTTGAGCTCAAAGGCAATCTCACGATTCGCCTTGCCGCCTTTTGACAAAAAGAACGATGACAATATCCTGTAATCCACATCTCTCAGCCCTTCCAGTTCAGGAAACCTTCTCAACTCCTCATCGACAGACTCCTGTGTCAGTCTGATCAGGTTGTTCCGGCTGGAATACGTAGTGATATTATTCTTGATTTCTTCCCTCAACCTGCTGTTCTCTTCCTCCAGATCACTTACTTTCTTCTGGAGTTCCGACATACTGACTTTCCCATCATACATCCCTTCATCAGCCGACGATTCTATCTGAATACTCTTCAGTTCCTCATCTTTCATCATGAGAGTCTCCTCCAGCGTAACCAGACGTTCTTCATTTGAAATCATTTTCTTTATGAGATTCCGTGTGATAAAAGCAAGGAAGAAGAAAACACAACAAAAGTAAATCAGGCATCCTATAAGAATCCATTCGTTATCATGAATAAGGCTGCTGACTGTTGCAACAAAGACGAACGAGAGGATGAACAATGCCGTTTTTATCCAGAATCCCTTCTGGAACTGTTCATAATACCACCCCATAAGAATAAACAGTAGAAGAAAACCCCACGCATAGAAATCACTGCTTCCATTATAAATAAAGCATACATATGACATTGCCAGCATGCATATGGTCTGAAGAGAAACAGCCCATCTGTATTCTAATAATGTAATCAGAGAAACAGCAAGGAATACCCCCATTATACCAAAATACCAGGCTTCACGGATCCCAAAACCATCCAGTCCCGTTTCGATATATTTCGTTATGAAGCTAAGAAGCATGGTGAGTGCAATGAAAAAAGCAAATACACTACCAATAACAACCTGGGTAAAGCGTTTCTCGTAATTAAACATTTTCAGTCATGCTCCTTCCCAGAAACCGCGATTCATAACAATATCCAACGGAAAATCCATGTCCAGCCCCTCTGTCCTCATACATGCAGCTTGTTTTATCAGCTCGTCCCTTATTCTGTTATATTCCCATGCTCCGGATACCACCGGATTGTATTTTCCAGTTCTGATGTCTGCTTCGCTGTCTGTCATATGATCCTGTATCATTATGAGTTCAAGCAGGATACGCCCCTTGTCAATCACAGCCTGGTTTCCAGATGGAACGATATAGAGGAGACTGATACGGGAAAAGAGATCACAATCATCCTCCGGCTGATGGTTAAAGTATTTCCGTGCACCTTCACAGGCATAGAGGAAATAGTTGTTGATACAGGCAACAGCCACACGCATAGGGTTGCTGCTGCCTGCATAAAATGGAACCGATGCGAGAATCTGAAGAACTAAATTGTCCCTCTGTCTTTCCACAATGTCCCCACCCCAGATACCAGCCATGATTCTCAGCACTTCTTCATATTCTTCATTGAATTTCATAATCTACATTTTAAGCATTGAACAGCGGTTTTATAAAGGAAATGAATAACCACTTAAACCAAAGTTTTGTCTTTCAGCCTGCAAACAAGCCTGATATACCGCACATCTGCACAGATTCAACCTTCACAAACTGATGTCTTTTTGAAAAAATTCCTGCCTTTTCTCTCAATACATTGTATTATTCTTACAGGAGAAAAAAGATGGACAACGAAGTATTGAAGAACATAAGGGAAAGACGGAGCATCAGGAAATACAGAAGCGATGCTGTTGACGAAAAGCTGCTTGATCTGGTTCTTGAAGCCGGAACATGGGCACCAAGCGCAATGAACAGACAGCCCTCAACAATTGTATGTGTGACGGACAAAGAGGACAGAGACAGGCTTTCACGCATGAATGCAGAAATAATGGGCACAGACAGTGATCCTTATTACGGAGCTCCTGTAATAATACTGGTTCTTGGGGAGAGATCTGTTTCCACATACATCCAGGACGGCTCGCTGGTTCTTGAGAACATGATGCTTGCCGCCCACTCCATCGGTCTCGGCTCCTGCTGGATCAACAGGGAAGCTGAAATGTTTGACAGCAAGGAAGGAAAAGAGCTTCTTGAGAAATGGAATCTGCCCTCCACTCTTGGCGGTGTCGGTGCGCTGGCTCTGGGCTATGTCGACGGAGATGTTCCAAAGGCAAGGGAGAGGAAGAAAAACTACATTGTGAAAATAAGATAGGAGTTTTCACGGCAAAAGTGAAAAAGAAAATGAAAACGGTCCTGATGCATACACACTCAGGACCGTTTATATTTCAACCTTCTGACTAGTTCAGAAGAAGCATGCAGAATACGAGTGAGAACAGAGCTACAGTCTCAACGATACCGATAACGATGAAGTAGTTTGCTGTACCCTTACCTGTCTCGGCAAGCGCATCACAGCTTGCAACCGCAACCTTACCCTGCATGTATGCAGAGAATCCGATTGCAGCACCGCCGAAAACGCCGACACACAGAGCCATGAGCCAGTTTCCTGTTTCCTGGAATGCGGAACGGATGAAGTTCATCAGCAGGAAGCCGTAGATTGTCTGTGTGAGAGGTGCACCTGCGAATGCAACCATGATGAATGATGCGGGACGTCCTTCTGCATAGCACTTCTTCCAGCCGCCTACAGCAGCCTGGGAAGCAATACCTGTTCCGATTCCTGAACCGAGTGCAGCAAGACAGAGTGCGCATGCCATACCTAAATAAGCAAGATTAGTCATTTTTGTAACTCCTTATTTGTTTCGTTTGTTTCGACCGTTTTCCTGAACGGATCGTATTTGTATCCTGTCCACTCCATTCCGAGCTGACCGGAGAATTCCAGAAGATTCAGCCTGACGCCGTGTACGACAACTGAAAGAAGCCCCATCACGATATTCAGCAATGTGCCGAGTATAACAATGAGGAAGCCGAACACAGGTCCTGCCATACCAGCCATGTTGTTGAATGACTGGGCAATTGCCAGAGAAGCCATGCCTACGGCAAAAAGCCTTATGTAGCTCATGATGTTGCTGAAACAGCTCACTGTATCAAGGAAGGAGGTGAAGAAGCCTCCCAGTCCTGACTTCAGACCGGAAGCGAAACTATGCCCCGGGCTCTGTGAGCCGAAAACAACGACAAGAGCGAAACCGACAGCAACCCCTGCGATCACAATGCTGAAATTGACCTCAGCACCGATTACAAGGTAGAGAGCCATCATGTAAAGCACGCAGACATCAATGAGCCATCCTATGTCTCCAAGCAGGGACAGGTCTTTCGCCTTTGCCTTGTTTATCACATTGATGACACAGGCAAGGCCCAGCTGTGCAGCACCGAGGATGAAGCAGAACTGCATGACATTGTTCTGTGCATAAACGGAATCTATGCCGTATAGCTCAACCGAGTAGTTGCATATCGAAGGTATGATGAACACCTGCAGGAACGGCAGCTTCTCAAGCACAGTCAGAGAGCCGAACCATGTTCCGGTCACGGCGCCGTAGACTATCGTTGTGCCGCTGAGGAAATACAGCAGTATGTTGATGTCGCTGCACTTCTTTGCCTTCACATTCATGACAATTGCGATTATGAGGAAGATGAGCCCGTAACCGGCATCGCCTATGATCATGGCGAAGAACACCGAGAAGAACAGGAGGAACCATGAGGAAATATCATACTCCCTGTAGCCCGGAACAGTGCCAAGTATGTCATAGATGGGCTGGATGATCCTGACAAGTCCCTTGTATCTGAGCTTTGTCGGAGGATTGTCCTCTTCGCTGACATCATCCACAAGATATGCCCAGCCGTTCGCCTTCGCAAGAGCCTTTACATCCTCACTCCTGTCTTCCGGGACATAGCCCGTGATCAGGGTGATGGCATCATCTTCATCACGGCTTGTGGCCTTGACCCGTTCGAACATTGACTCCTGATCAAGCAGCTTTATCTGTCTTCTGTACTCGTCTGTGTATTTCGCACTGGAGACAAGCAGCTCATGAGCAGTCCTGATGGTTTTCAGGCACTCTTCATCCTCAGCTTCAAGAGACGAGAGGCTTTTTTCCGGAAGAGTGAACTCACGTGCACCGCTGAGAGGATCAGGCCTGCTGCCAAGACATGCGACGGCCTTCTGCCTGCCAACGTCGCTGAGGCAGATGAATTTCACATTCTCATCTTCCCTCAGCCTGTCCAGGGCTTTTTCATCAAGTGTATAGAAGGAAAGATCAAAGCCCTGCCCGCGCAGCGCTCTGACTTCACAGGGATCAAAATCGCCCCACTCAGAGATCCTGCCGATTTCCCTTGCCAGCCTGATATGCTCGTCTTCAGCTTTCTTTTTCGCATCAAGTGCCCTGAGGAGCTCCTCATGAAGCCTGCTGAAAGCATTACTGTCAAGAGATTCCTGCTTCACTTCTTTCTTCCTGTCCCCTTCATCGCTTATTGCATTGAGCACAGTCATCAGGGAGTGTATTCTCTGTGCCTTCTTCTCACTTGCCTCGCAGGTCTTCTTCAGCTCCTTGATGTGAAGCAGCCCGGCATCCCTGAGGCTGGACAGCATTTCGTTCTTTTCCTTTGAGGAGGCGACAAGCGTCACGACCTTCATTGTTTCAATCATTCTGTCCTATGCCTCCTTTACAAGTTTCTTCTTTGCGATCTTACCTCTGACGACAGCACTTGTGTCCTGATCGCCCAGGTAAATACTTATGACCCGTATGTTCTCTTTCGCTTCGGGAATCTTGACCTTCTCAAACAGATTCACGCGCTGGCTCGTAGTTCTCAGTTCTTTCGAGATCAGCTCAATCTGTTCCTTCAGAGTCTTGATCATTGCGTCATAACGGGAACATTCTTTCAACGCCACAATGCCTTTATCCATCCACAGAGGATAATCATAAAGGGAATAAGGCACATCCCTGAATGTGAGATCCCTGAACACGGGAATCTCGACACCGGCGACATTCTCCTTACCCTTAACGATGGTGTCGATCTGCACCAGCTTCAGAATATCCTTATCGCCCAGAAGAGGGTTCTCGCCGAAAACGGCAATCCAGGAATCAAGGGAATCAATGAGCTTCTGCTGCTCTGCCTCGTATTTCCTGATCTGTTCCTCTATCTGACGGATGAAGAGCTGAAGCTGCTGCTTCTTGAGCTGCAGCGTCGGAAGATAACGATTGAATTGTTTCAAAGCATCTTTCTGCTTCTTCTGAATTGTTTCAAAGCATCTTTCTGCTTCTTCTGTTCATTTTTCGTCAGCTTCACAGCCATGACTCTTCACTCCCCCGGCCAGTATTGTTCAATGAGCTCGCTCTTGAGACCGGTCTCATTCTTCTCAAAACACTGCGAAAGAATCTTCCAGCCGAGATCAAGCGCATCCTCAAGCGGGATGTTCACGGAAAGATCCATCAGCTCAGACTCGAACATCTGTCCGTATTTCAGCAGTTTCTCATCCCAGTCACTCATCATGAAGCCCATCGCCTTCTTCTCAATCGTGTCCTTGTAAGCGGCATAGAGCTTGATCATGGCATCCATGAGCGACCTGTGGTCGGATCTCGTGCCAGAGTTGACCTGCTGCTTGAGTCTCGAAAGGGAACCGAAAGGCTCAATATGTCCGTTTCTGAGGTAGTACTGTCCTTCAGTGATGTATCCGGTGTTGTCAGGAACCGGGTGCGTGACATCATCGCCCGGCATAGTGGTGACACCGAGAATCGTGAGAGAGCCGGCACCTTCAAAGTCAACAGCCTTCTCATAACGGGAAGCCAGTGTCGAATACAGGTCGCCAGGGTATCCTCTGTTGGATGGGACCTGATCCATTGTGATTGCCATTTCCTTCTGTGCATCACAGTAGTTCGTCATGTCTGTGAGCAGACAGAGAACCTTCTTTCCGTCAAGGGCGAAACGCTCGGCAACAGCAAGAGCAAGATCCGGAACCAGTGTGCATTCAACTGTCGGATCGCTTGCAGTATGGACAAACATGATCGTTCTGGACATCGCACCGCCTTTCTCAAGCGTATTTCTGAAATAAAGATAGTCGTCATACTTCAGGCCCATGCCGCCAAGAACAATGAGATCAACTTCAGCCTGCAGTGCGATACGTGCAAGAAGCTCATTGTACGGCTCGCCCGAGACAGAGAAGATGGGAAGCTTCTGTGATTCAACAAGCGTGTTGAACATATCGATCATCGGTATACCGGTCCTGATCATCGTCTTGGGAACAATACGCTTTGCAGGGTTTACCGAAGGCCCTGCGATATCAATCATGTTGTCATTCAGCTCGGGACCGTTGTCACGCGGTCTTCCGGCACCGTCGAAAACACGTCCCATCAGCGCATCCGAATAACTGACGCGCAGCGGATAGCCGAGAAAACGCACGCTGTCTCCGGTACTTATGCCCTGGGTGCCGGAAAAGACCTGAAGTGACACAAGATCCCTGTCCAGCTTGATGACGTTGGCATAGCTTTTTCCCGTCTTTGTCGTCACTTCCGCAAGGTCAGCATTCTTGACGCCCGCGGCACGTACTGTGATTACGTTGCCGACAATGCTCTCAATTTTCGTATAAATCTTCTGCATAATTATGACCTCACCTTTGCCTTATAGATTTCAACAAGCTTTTTCCTGCCTTCCTCATATGCGCTGCTGCCTGCGGCAATGCCGTTCCAGTCGAGGAATGCCTGTCTGATTTCATTGAAGAAAACACGCACATCGCTCTTTGTCTCAAGGGCAAAGGAACTCATGAGGATATCATAAAGGACATCGAACATATCCTTCTGTCTCTCAGGAGGAGCCGCATAGTCGACAGGATCGAAAGAGTTCTGCTGAAGGTATGCCGCATCAATGAGCTCACCCTTCTGGTAGATAATATAGTCATCGACACTCGTGCCTTCCTCGCCTACGACCTTCATCATCTGGTTGACTTCATTGCCGCGCACAAGAATCGAATAAGCCTTTCTGACCTTGTCCTGATCAATGATTCCCATGTACTTTGACCAGGAATCAAGCGGGTCAATGGCAGGATACTTTCTCGCATCTGATCTTTCACGCGACAGTCCGTGGAATGCGCCAACGACCTTCACAGTAGCCTGGGTCACCGGCTCCTCGAAGTTTCCGCCGGCAGGAGAAACCGTACCGCCGATGGTGACAGATGCGATGCTTCCGTCCTTCAGGCGTACCTTGCCTGCCCTTTCATAGAATTCTGCGATTCTCGATTCAAGATATGCAGGGAAAGCTTCCTCTCCCGGTATTTCCTCAAGTCTTCCGCTCATTTCCCTCATTGCCTGGGCCCAGCGTGATGTCGAGTCTGCAAGAAGAAGGACATCAAGACCCATGTTCCTGTAATACTCTGCAAGTGTCACTGCCGTATATACGGAAGCTTCACGTGCCGCAACAGGCATTGAGGAGGTATTGCATATGATGATTGTTCTCTCCATAAGGCTTCTTCCGGTCTTCGGGTCAACCAGTTCGGGGAATTCCTTGAGAACCTCAACAACCTCGCCTGCTCTTTCCCCGCAGGCTGCAATGATGACTATATCCACATCTGCATTGCGGCTGGTGAGATGCTGGAGAACGGTCTTGCCGGCACCGAAAGGTCCCGGTGTACAGTACGTACCGCCCTTGGCAACAGGAAGGAATGTATCGATGATCCTTATCTTGGTGACCATCGGCTCATCCGGCATCAGACGCTCTTCATAACATTTTATGGCTTTCTTGACCGGCCATTCGAACACCATTGAGAGGGACTTCTTCTCACCGTTTTCATTTGAAATCACGGCAATCTCGCTTCTCACGTTGTAATCGCCTTCTGCCACGACTGAATCGACAGTCCACTGTCCGCTGACATCAAACGGCACCATGATGTGATGGGTGAAGACTCCTTCCGGGACTGTGCCAAGCGTATCGCCGGCGCCGACCTTGTCTCCTTTCTTAACGGCCGGAGTGAAATGCCAGTCTCTGTCAGGAATGGCGTCAAGGTATACACCGCGCTGTAAGAAGAATCCACATTTATCCGCAAGATCCGGAAGCGGGTTCTGAAGCCCGTCATAGACCTGGCTCAGAAGACCCGGCCCCAGCTCTACTGAAAGCAGTTCTCCGGAGAATTCCACTTCATCCCCGACAGCAACACCCGTGGTCATCTCATAGACCTGCAGGGAGGCAATGTTTCCATTGATACGGATGACTTCACCCTTCAGCCTTGTCTCTCCGACAAGGATGTAGGCAACCTCATTCTTGGTTACGGATGTATCAAATTCCACATTAACCATGTTGCCGTTGACTGAAACAACATGACCTATTTTCTTTGACATATGTTAATCCCCTTACTGGAATATTTCCTTTTTCAATGTATTGAAGAGTCTGCTGAACTCTGCCTTGCCTTTCTGTGTCTCGAATGAGGAGCGGCGGCTCAGAAGCTGGAGCTTGAGCACATAGCTGATCAGGAACGTGACATCGTAGCTGTGACCTGTCCTGACATTCCTGTCCAGAAAACTGAAATAAAGGGAGAGAATCAGCTTCTCCCCTTCAAGCGGGGAAAGTTCGTTCACCGCTTTTTTCACGACGCTGCTTATGTAGTTATTCTTTGCGCCGTCATTTCTGTATTCATCGCTGTCAAGACCCAGGGCAAGACTTCTCTGGTATGCAAGTTCCTTTTCCACACAGGAGCGGAAGCGGGTATATGCCTTCACGAAACTGTTGGTCTCAACGACTTCATCGCTGAGCGCGACTTTCTCAAGTGTCGCATAATCCTTTTTCGTGATTTTCCCCCTGCACATGGCAAGAAAGTCCTCGACTGACATATACGAATCGCTCTCGCTCTTGATTGAAGGAAGAGATGGTACCAGATAGTAGTAATTAGTCATAATCCCTTTCCTTCCTTATTCTGAAAAGATCTGCTCCTTTATGGACTGGGACAGATAAGGCATTAGTATCTCGCTGAGGGAAGATGAAGAGAAATCTACATAACCGCTGCCGTCCTTTGACACGAGACGGATACCGGATGCACCGTTTCCGACCTTGAGTTCAAGCCCGTCTTTGAGTTTTGTCGCAAGCTCACCTGAAAGTCCATTGACAATTGAGGCGGCATCATCAGCACTGATCTCGATGTCCATGTCCTTCAGTGAAGCCTCGATAAGAGAGAGAACAGTCTTCTTCACAAGATCCTTGTCAAATGAAGAGCGGATCTCACCGGAGAGTATTGCGGCAAGCTGCCGGTTGATCTCCTCCCTGAGGGAAAGAGACACATCACGGGCAGCCTGGCTTATGGATGCCTTTGCACTCTGTTCTCTGAGCGCACATTCCTTTGCAGCATCATCAATCATCTTTGCGGCGTTGTCTCTTGCTTCCTTTATTATTCTGTCGGCTTCAGCTTTTGCTTTCTGGATTATTTCATTTCTCTGTTTCTCAGCTTCCTCAAGCCCTTCCTTCCTGATGGAATCGACCAAGTCCTGAATCTGTTGTTCCATAACAATGCATTCTCCTTTTTTCCGGAACTGTCCGTCACATACGTGGCGAAAAGACAAAATTACATTTGGAAAATCAAATTTATTTCTATAATAACTTTCTCTTTACATGAAAGTAAACAAGAAAAATTTGCACAGGCCAAAAAACAGAGACAAAATCAGCAGAATGACTGAAAATCATGTTACAATTACAAGCAGTGAGGAAGAAAACAGATGAGAACAAAACCATATTCTTCAAATCAGAACACATTTGATGAAAAGAGATGAAAAAACTTGTGAATGACATACGCACACAACTGACAGATGTGAATGAATGAACATATTGTAGTACTTGCAACCATAATTGTGTAACAAACAGGAGAAAGGAAGATGATCTTGAAAGACAATATGATGGACAATAGGCCTAAGCGATGTATAGCTGAAGATGTTGAAGCAGTTATTACAAGTTTTAATCAAAGGAATATGATTCTCGAAGCAGTTCGTTCATTATGTGAACAGACTGTACTGCCATCAAGAATTATCATTGTAGATGATGGATCAAAGGACAAAACTTCTCTGAAAATACTGAATACAATTGAGTGTGACACTGCCATTCCTGTTCCTGTTGTTGTGATTCAACAGTCAAATAGCGGTGTATCAACTGCAAGAAATACTGGGATTCGTAAATCAGAAACACCATTTGTGCTTGTACTTGATGGAGACGACAAATTGAAGCCGTCATATATTGAGCAAGTTTGTAAATTATTGCGCGAAAATACTTCAATGGTAGCGGCTTCATCATGGATGAACACCTTTGGTGTGCTTGATTCTGTAATTTGTCCAACTGGAGGTAGTATAAACAAATTTCTTTCACGCAATTGTTGTCCGGTCACTCATATTCTTCGTCATGAAGTATGGGAAAAAAGCGGTGGATACGATGAATCAATGTGTTCCGGTTTTGAAGATTGGGATTTCTTTTTAAGCATGCTGGAAACTGCACAGAATGCTCATATCGGGATTGTCTGTGAGCCATTGATCGATTATCGCACGACATCTGCTTCATCGAATGTCAGAAGCATGTCAAAAAGGCTTGAACTAATGCGTTTCATAATAAGAAAACATATTCAATCTTACAAAACACATGTAGAAGATGCAATATTGGGAATAGAGGCCATATCCATGTCCAGATTGGAGGGGTGGGAAAATGAAATATGCCACACCTTGCAGGAAAAACAAATTATGAGTCAGACATCCAAAAACTTTATCAAAAACCCTTCATATGGAGATGGCGGGATGGCGGCTGCTGTTCGCATTATATCTTCAATCTCCTAGACCTGAACCGGATGCGCATCGTCCGCCACGGCCCAATGTACGGCATCAGCAGGCATGACATTAAGATTTTTACGTTTTGTCTGACTTACCTCAACAGACACCAGACTCATTCGGAACAATGCGTAAGTGCCGGACAGGAACAGCAAAATGCAGTACACACCGTAATCCATGCACTGCATTATCTTCACTTGAGAATAAAACTTATCCTGTATTCTTTTGAGGCATCAAGCCTGAATGCAGGAGACACATCGCTTCCCCAGCTGTCTATGCCGCCGACCCCGCGTACTGCTGCCGCTATTGTAAGATAGCTTCTGCGCTTGAGAGGAAGATCGATCGGATGATATGCCGCCTCAAGTTCCTGAGGAGTCCATGCCAGAAGGGAGAAGTTGAATGTCGAGTCAGGAAGACTTTCCACAGTAAGACTTTCTCCATCAGTACTCTTCGCAGTAAGGCTTTCCGTGTTCATGTGCATTCCGTAATCCTGTGCCATGACATACGGGCATTCGGGAATACCCTCGCTGTGCCAGGTTCCCTTCACTCCTCCGTCCATCCTGTCAGGATATGTCTCACCGGAAAGGCCTCTCCAGTCAAAAGACTCAGTCCTGAAGGGAAGAATGAATCTCATACCGCATAGCGGAAACTCCGGAAGTCCTTCACATCCTGTGTAAGTATAGTCGACCCTGATTCCATCGCTCTTGCCGCTCACGCTGTATTTAACACAGACCTTCGCGGAAGGAGACGTGCAGGTTGAGAGGAAGAATGTTATTGAAGCCTCCTCAGCATGGCGCAGCGGAGAATCAAAAAACATGTTGTTTCCGGGTGCCCTTAGATCACTCTGTGTCAGCATCTTTCCGTCAATGACAGCAGAAAAGTCATCAACATTGAAAAACAGATCAGCGCCCATCCACATGCAGGACCGGCGGGAAAAGCCGTTTCCCCTGTCGTTGTCTGTACTCGCCCTCCAGAAAGCCAGGGACGGAACACGGTAGAAGAATTCCTTTCCACCCTTGTTCAGGCTGTCGAGCCCGCCGAGGTTGTATGCGAAAATATATGACACATCAGAATTTCTGATACCGAGAGAATAATCACCGAATACGATTTCCATACACTGCCCTCACTTCTTCATACGCCGGTTTCGGCACTCTATCCGCCCTTACTATACCATTGGCACTGAATTCATAATCGCTTCTCTTCTCGCCGAAGTCCCCGCCGTAGGCAAGATAATACTTACCGCTTGCCTCGTCCTTCTTATAAAGAGCCTGATCAATGAAATCCCATATGTAGCCGCCGGCATAGCTCAGGTACTCATCAAAGAGATCGTCATATTCCCTGAAACCGCCAAGGCTGTTGCCCATACAGTGCATGTACTCACACACAATGAAGGGCTTGGATCCGTCCTTCTCCAGATACTCCCTTATCCTCTGAGGCGGAGCATACATCTGTGATTCCACATCACTGACACATTTCTTGTACTCAGGGTAATGGAACACTCCCTCATAGTGAACAAGACGTGTCGGATCCGCATTCTTGAAATACTCGTTCATGGCTTTTATGTTCTCACCGCAGTAAGACTCATTACCCAGAGACCAGAAGATTATGCTTGTATGGTTTTTAAGCAGTTCGTAATTGCTTTTTGCCCTGTCAAGCACAATAGCTTTCCATGAGGGATCATCACCCGGCACATTCCAGCTTGGCTCCACTGCACTCATCTTCTGCCAGGATCCGTGCGATTCAAGATTTGTCTCAGCCATCACATAAATGCCGGCGTCATCGCAGAGACTGTACCACTCAACCCTGTCAGGATAATGGCAGGTCCTCACGGAATTGCAGTTGCAGCCTCTGATGAGCTCAATATCTTTTCTCATGTCCTCAACAGAGATCACCCTGCCGGAAGAAGGATTCCATTCATGCCTGTTCACACCGCAGATAAAAAGCCGGTGGTAATTGTACATCACCATCTCGTTTTCTATCTCGATATGATTGAATCCTATTTTATAGGGAATGAACTCAACTACCAGGCCATCATCGTCATAAACCGTGATTTTCAGGTCATAAAGATGTGGGGTTTTGTAGTGATAAGGTTTTATGTTCTCAATTCTTATCTCGTCAGATGCATATGAAAGCACACTCTCATCAAGTACTGCCTCGCCCGATGCGATATCCCCCAGAGACCAGACCAGTTTTCCTTTGAATGAATCCTTATATGAAAACCTGAGCCTCAGCGTGAAAACCCCGCTTCCGTCTCTCTGGTAATCACCGCGTACTGCCATGTCCTCAACATGGCATGAGGGTACGGAATAGACATACACGGGACGGAAGATCCCCGAGAAACGGAAGAAATCCTGATCTTCAAGCCAGCTGGCCTTTGAATAGCGGAAAACCTCAACGCACAGCCTGTTTCCCTTCTTTCTGACTTTATCTGTTATGTCGAACTCGCTGGGTGTGAAGCTGTCCTCACTGTAACCGACAAACTCGCCGTTAAGATAAACATACATTGCGCTCTCAACGCCTTCGAAACGGAGGATTATCCTCTCATTCTCCATACAGGCGGCAAGATCAAAGTATCTGATGTACTGGCTGACAGGATTGACAGAAGGAATCATCGGCGGGCGCAGCATTTCCTTTCCTTCCCACGGATACATGGTATTGATGTACTGTATCTGTCCGTATCCGTTCATCTCGACGTGGGAGGGAATCTTTATCTTTTCCGCTTTGCTGCCGGAAAAGTCTTCCCTGTAGAATTCCTCTTCCCTCTCTCTGCTGTCAGGGCAATAGATGAAGTCCCACTCCCCGTCAAGACAGAGATAAAAGCCTGACGCACCGTTTCCCTCCTCGTCCTCATTCCGGTAATGGATATGATCCGAGTGAGCATCCATTCTATTGACACAGAAAGTGTTCAAGTCTGTTAAATAAGTCAGATCTGAAGCCATATCACTCCTTGACCGCACCTGCCACAACTCCGGAAAGAATATACTTCTGGAAGAATATGTAAAGCAGTACAGTCGGTAACATTATGATAATAATTCCGGCAGCCAGTGTTTGCCAAGAACCCTGCTGGGCATTTGCGTAATTCATCAGGTATGTCGTGAGCGTTCTCAGCCTTGTCTTCGGCATGTAGAGATACGGGATGTACATGTCATTGATTATCGTAATCGATTTTATTATGCATACCGTTGCAGTAGCAGGCTTGAGAAGCGGGAAAATGATCCTTGAAAAAAGCCCCCAGTAGCTGCAGCCGTCAAGAATCGCCGATTCATCAAGAGATACCGATATCTTACTGATGAACTGGCGGTAAATGTAAAGCTGCATGAGATCAGATGCGACATAGATCACAATCGGAGCACCCAGTGTATTGTAAAGACCGAGACCTGATATGATCTTGAATCTCGAAATTTCCGTCACGAAAGTTGGAATCAGCATTCCCAGGAAGAAAAGCGATACCACAAACTTCTTGAACCGGAAACTGAAACGCTCGATGATGTATGCCGTGATAGTGCCGAACATCACATTGAAAACCAGGCTCACAGCGAGAATTATCAGTGTATTCCTGAATCCCGTATACAGATTCCTGTCGTTCAGGACTTTCGCAAAGTTGTCAAACGTGATTCTTTCGGCAGGCGGCAGCGCAAGCGGTGATGTGTTGACCATATCCGCGCCCGTCTTGAATGCTGCAAACAGCGTCAGCAGGATCGGAAGGATGACTATCACCACCATTGCAATGCAGATTATCTGCAGATTGAAGGTTTTGAAAACTGACTGAACTTTCATTTCCGGCCCTCCTTCAGCACCACTTTATGAATCAGGAAATTCTGTATCAGATAGATGATCACAATCATGAACATGATCGCCACAGCCATTGTTGCGGCAAGGCCGAAGTTCGAGAATTTGAATGCAGTATTTATCGTATACAGAGTGAATGTGCTTGATGCATAGCCCGGACCTCCGTTGGTTATCACGAACGGGATGTCGAACACCTGCAATGCGCCTCTTATGTTGTCAAACAGGACAAAATCGACCATCAGCATTATCGACGGTATCTGGATATATCGGAAAAGCTGCCATGTGCTTGCACCGTCAATCATCGCGGCTTCCTCGATATCCTTCGGCATAGACTGAAGCGCTGCAAGGAAGAGGATCACATGATAGCCGGAGAAACGCCACACTGAGACGAATGCGAGAACATAGTTCACGATACCGGGATCCGACAGCCAGCTTCTCTGCAGGGCCTCAAGCCCCAGCACCTCCAGAACCGCATCAAATGCGCCGTTGATCGGTGAAAAGAAATAGCTGAATGCATAGCTTATCGCGACACCGTTTATGATATACGGCATGAAGACCATCGTCTTGTAGAATTTTGCTCCCCTGAGCTTGCTGTTCAGAACGACAGCGAAAGCAAGTTCAACTGGTATCATGAGAAGGTGTATGAAGAAATACACCATGTTGTTTTTAAGACTGAGCCACAGATTCTCGTCCTGAAACATCCTTATATAGTTGTCCAGACCTATGAAGTCATAGTCACCGGCAAGACCGTCCCAGTTGGTTGCGCTGAGGCGGAAGAGATCTACGCCGGGAAAGACCACGAAACATACAAGCAGGATCACGGGAATAAGGAGTGCAGTCAGGATGAATACCTGTCTCTGACGGGCAATGGAACCCATATTAAGCCTCCTTTGATGTTCCGGGCAGGATTTTCGTTCCTGCCCGGAGATTCAAGCAATCGGTGATTTATAAATCTGATATCTTAAAGACCGAGATCAGCGCGGGCTTCAGCCCATCTTGCATTCAGATCTTCAAATGTCTCTTCCAGATCAAACCCCTCTGTCATCATCTGGGCACCGAGTTTCTTGTAATCAAACGAAGTCGCATTCTGGATTGCAGTGAAATCATCACCTGCTCCGCCATATGTGACAAGTTCCATGTCAGGACAGTTCTCATCACTTTCAGCAAGGATGGGATCCTTTTCCTTCGGGAAGTTTTCCATAGCGGATGAGCTTGAAACATATGCGATGTATTCAGGATACCATGCATCCGAATAGAACCACTCGACGAATGCCTTTGCAAGTTCAGGATTCTCGGAATGTGTCGTTACGCCCATCAGTGAGTCGCCCTGAACGATTACTCTGTACGGTTCATCCTCACTCATTCTCACAGGCAGGTAGAATGTACCCAGCTCAGAAATGTCGGCACCAGCATTGATGATATTCTGAAGTGACCAGTCACCTGATGGGAAAATGGCAACCTGCTTTGCAGCAAAGAGATTGTTTATCTGATCGTTGCCAAGTCCCAGCGGATCCTTACCGAGAACTCCGCTTGTGAAGAGTTCATATACTCTTGTGTACGCTGTGCGGATGTCAGTTCCCGCTTCAAACGGCTTGTCCTGATTTGCCATCCAGTTCCACATATCACCTTCTCCGTTAATCAGGGAAGGCATGAATTCCATGAACGGATAATCAGGCCATTCATCTTTGAGTCCGATACCCAGAGCGATGAAATCATCATTGTCCTTGCCATAATATTCCTGAAGAGTCTGACAGACTTCCACAAATTCGGGCCATGTGGTCGGGACTTCAACACCAGCTTCCCTGAAAAGGTCTTTCCAGTAGAACACATACTCATAACCTGCTGTCATCGGCACGCCGAGGATTTTGCCGTCAACTGCATAGCCTTCAGCCAGAATATTGTTCTGCGCAGCCTGTGTGTCCGACAGATCTATAAGGTAATCCTGGAAGCGGGCAATGGTGAAAGGCTTATTGAACATAACATCAGGAAGCTGTCCGCCGCTTGTCCTGATCTTCATGCTGTTCCAGTACTCAGAGTCGTCCTTGATCTTCTCAACTTCGACATCTGCATTCGGGTATGCTTCCTGGAAACGTCCGACCATATCATTTTCCTCAATGAATGCATTGAGATTGTTATCCCAGATGGCGAATGTGATTGTACCGCTCATCGGATCATCTGAAGACTCGCCTGCACCGCCGGCGAAAACACATGTCATTGCAGCAAGCAAAACAATAAGAACTGCAAATACCTTTTTGTACATTTTTTCTTACCTCCGTTTTGTTTTCGGTGCCTTCATCTAACCATTGAGGTGAGGATACAGCCATAGAATTTTAGTCAGAAAAACTGTCAAATCATCAGAAAAAAGCAGTACGGGAGCCAGTTTTACCCTGCTTTTAATCACATTTTGAATTTTTTCCTGTATTCATTGGGTGTCATTGAGACATGTTTTTTAAATGCCTTGTTGAAATTCTCACTGGTGGAATAGCCGCTCATTGATGCGATTTCATAGATCTTGAAACTGGTGGTTCTCAGCAGATTCTTTGCATTATGGATTCTCAATGCACTCAGATAATCGGAGAAAGTTTCTCCTGCCTGTTTTGCAAAGCATGTCGAAAAATATCTTTCATTGAGGCCGACATAGCCGCTTACCATGCTCAGTGTCAGATCCGAATGCTGGAAGTTATCAGCTATATAGCGTTTTGCCTTTGTAATCATATCCTGATTCTCATGTTCAAGATTCTTCACGCTTATATCGGAGATCTCACTGATGAGATTGTTGAGATAAATCATAAGTGACGTACTGTCCTCAAATGCCTCGACTTTACTGTACATTTTCGTATCATAGCCGAAAAACGAATAAAGGCTGGTTCCGTCTTTCTCCAGACGCATGGAAAATGCAGTCATCAGTGCAAGAACCCTGTTCTTCGCCTCCTGCAGATCTGAATGAGCAATCACCTCGTTCAGTTTTTCCTTTTCATCCGCACTGACTCTTTCATCTGCAATATAGGCAGCGGAAGCGAAACTGCCGTACTCGTCCAGATAGCGCAAAACAGGAGAAAGCCTTTCAGCTTCATTTTCGAGAGACAGCACGAGTTGTCCGCTTCTGAGCGATAGAGATGGGATGATCGTTCTGATTCTGGCAAGCGCATCTTCCGCATCGCTGCGGCATTCAAGCTTTCTTGAAACGGCAATCACGCTCTTTGAATCAAAAACGGCAGTGAATATTTCCTGAATATCGCAGACAAGTTCCTTGAAACTGCGCCCTGCTCCCCTCTTTTCCATATAATGGACAAGATACGAATTGTACTCATCCAGTTTTACAATACAGCACTGCGAGGCGAAATGAAGATTCGAATCCAGATGTTTGTAAAGCAATGCCGAATTAATCATACTGCTGCTGTGGGCTGTGAGCAGAATGAAATAAAACGGAGACGAGAAAAGCTTTTCATCTGCAGCACCTATATCTTCATCTTTCAGAGTGCCGGAAACAAATGAGGCGAAAAGCCTGTCAGCCTGACGCTCTTTTTCCCTGAGTTTTGATTTGTAGTCGTCAATGAGAGCTCTCTGATGTCTCACCATCCCGTTGAAAGAATGGATTGTTGCATTAATCTCTTCATATCCTTCTCCCTCAAGATGCATTTCAAGATTTCCGTCTTCCACACTTTTCAGGCCTTGGGAAATATTCTTTACAGGTCTTATGACATTCTTCATGAGAAGTCTGGAGAAAAGTGTCACGAAAACGACAATGAAAATGACCAGCAGGAAGATAAGCATACCGGGAATGATGAAACCTCCGCTTATGTCGCTTACCTTTACGAGTGTGAGTATGGTGTATTCCATTTCACTTATGCTTACATCTCTTGCCACATATATGTATGAAGGATGCCGTATTCCTTTCACATAATCTTCGACAAGAGTTTCGTCAATCCTGGAGGAAGAGAGGATACTGCCGCTTCTTTTATCAATCACCGCGGTATAGCCGATTGAATTGTTTCCAAGGCTGTAAGCCGTGTCATACTTGTTTATCTGCCGGTAAATGCCTGATATCGCAAAAAATTCTATGCTCCTGATATTTCCTTCCCTGTCAATCGCATTGCTCGGATAGAGGATTGCGGAATAGATCATGTCATTCGGATTGCTTCCGCTGTAGAATCTTTCGGCAGAACCGGAGCGGAACGCACTTACAAAAACGGAATCTTCTTTCAGATTTCCGCCGCTGCCGTGACGCAGCCGCGGATTGCTGTTGATATTCAGTTCGGTCTTGTAAACAGCAGAACGGGAGGAATCGAAAATGAAAATCATGCTCAGGACGGATGAATCGAGCTGCAGAGTATAATCCAGAACTTCCTCAAGACTGCTGAGAGCTTTGTAACGCTCATATATGTCAGATGTGTCAGCATCGTTTATATATTCAAGTATCCTCCCGTCATTCGCATATGCGATATGGGAAAGAGTCATTCTAACCTCGTTGACTTCTTCTATTATTGTTTCCTCCATCGTTTCCTGAACAAGCTCGATATTCTCCATTGCCCTTTCAAAATAATTCGAATAGGAAAGGAAAACGAAAAGAAAAACAAGGACGAAGAGCGGAAGAACAACAAGCAGGCAGAATGACAGGGTGAAAGCTTTTTTTACCGGAACTCTCTTGATATCTCTCATGGAGAAAATTCTAACCTGCCATCAGGAAAAAATAAAATCCTCCGCACATGTGCAGAGGAAAGAAAATAAGTTTTTTTCAGCTTTTCACCGGCAAGGCTCAACCCCCTTGGAAAGCCTTTTCCATCATACTCCTTCAATCTCTCCTATAATCGTCTCGACTTCAGGCAGATCGAATTCATTGACATAAAACTGCCGGCAGAACTGCGAGGAACCTGCAATGATGTTCATAAACTCGGCATCTGCAGCATCTTTCACCATGTAGGGTATGCCGCGGCCGTCAAGTTCCTGAGCAATCCGTGAAGCTGTAACGTTGTCCATTGCGTTATAGACAAGTTTCAGATTGAGTTCACTCATATACATGTTTCTCCAATATTCATTTTTTTGTAGCACGAAACATATTTTTATGGGAATATGTTCATGAAAAATTTCCGTTCTCCGAACTGCTTATAAGTGAAGAAAATATATGAATACTGTTTCACAGGTGAATTTTTTCATCCACGGTGAAAGAAGGTTGAAGAAACGTCCGGGAACCAATAATATTCCACAGTCAGGAAAATAAAATGAACAAGAAAACACTTTACAGGATATACAACCTTAAGACGGACGCCTCTTACTTCGGCATAAGCAGCAGCAAAGGCAATGTGTGTGCACAAGAACGTTTCAGCCTCGATCTGGGGATGCACCCGTGCAGGACACTTCAGGATGACTACACAAAAACAGGGCTTGAGCTTTTCGTTATCGAGACAATAAAAGAAAGTGACGAGACTGAAGAGCTCGTCACACTGAAAGCTGAACTTGAGAAACAGCTTGAAGATAAAGGAATAACCGTCTACCGCTGAGCTTTGTCTGATATTATCAGCTGGCGGACACCCTCCACTGCAACACGTATTGCACTGGATGTGTCATGCACCTGAGGGTTGTCCATACCTTTCTTCTCCCTCTCCTGGTTCGCGACGACCAGAAATGCGGAACCGGCCCTCACTCCGAGACGTGCGGCAACCGTGAAAAGCGCCGAGCTTTCCATCTCGCTTGCAAGAACGCCCAGTCTCTTCCATGCTTCCCATTTGTTCAGCAGCTCATAGCTTACGGGCATTTCCTCAGGATCATGCTGGCCGTAGAAACTGTCCTTGCACTGCACAACACCCATATGGTAATTCATGCCGAGCCTGACAGCAGCCTCACGGAGCGCCAGAGCCACATTGAAATCTGCAACTGCAGGAAATTCAATCGGAGCGTATTCGCGGCTTGTGCCTTCCATCCTCACGGCGCCTGTCGCAATGACAACATCACCGCCCATGACAGGAAGTGCTATACCTCCGCATGTGCCCATTCTGATGAACGTATCGGCTCCGCATTTATAAAGCTCCTCCATCGCAATGGATGCTGAAGGTCCTCCGATACCGGTGCTGGTGACACTCACCTTCTCTCCTTCCAGATAGCCGGTGTATGTTACGAACTCTCTTGAGTCGGCGATCTCTTTCGCATCATCAAGATGGGATGCGATCAGGGGAACTCTTTTCGGATCTCCCGGCAGGATCACATAACGGCCGACATCGCCTTTCCTTATCCTGAGATGATACTGCAGTCCGCTTCCTTCTGTATAATCAGTCATGTTTTCCTCCAATGAACAGGTCTTAATTCTAACATACAGAAATCATATTTAATAGAAAAGATTTGTGAATTGCTTTTTAAGCATCGTACTCCACTTTATGATACCGTGGTGAACTACCACCACCTTAAAAGGTGGAAGCTTCGCCCTTCAACGGTCCATAACAATCGAGATTGCCTTTCATGAAGGCCTTTTCAATTGCTCTGCGGATCTCAGGTGCGCTTGTTTCGGTGCGTCCCACACCTACATTGTTTTCATAGAACAGTCACAACGATAGACTCTGTCCTTAAGGGAAAGACTGTTCAGCTTCCCGCAATCAGGACAGAACTTTGTACTCGGTACTCTTTTATTTAAAACAATGACATCATCCCTCTTCATGAGATCGCTCTTCACCCTGCCAAGGACTGAATGCTGGACATGTCCTGCAAACCACCCTTTATGCCAGTGAGTGAGCATCTCATCCTGAATGACCACCGTCCTGTTCCTCACAAATCCCGCCACTATCTTGTTCGCAAGGTCATCCTTGCAGTTTGTCATCTTCTGGTATTCAACCTTTATCAGATGGAGAGTACGTGCATGGCGCCTTGAGCCTTTGACCTGCCGGGCAAGCTTCTTCTGAAACCTTTTAATACGCTCACCTTCTTGCACCGCTGATGTGGTGAAGTCGGTCTCGATGCCGAAATCGACACCGATGACCTTATTGTTCTTTTGTTTTGATTCAACCTTGTTCCTGTCAATCCAGCAGGTGACAGCTATATAATAACCATCAGGTTTATTGAGAAGTTTAACATTTGCAATCTCATAATCCGGATTGTCAAGAAACTGGTCCATCCCGTTTACTTTGATGAGCCCTTTGATTCCCTGGAGCTTTATACGGTTCATTCGGGCAATCTTGTGTGTCACACCATACTGCTTGAATTCAAGCGCCTTCAGCTCACTGATGTATTTCAAAGGACCGACCTTCAGCCCCTTCCTCTTCCTTACAGCAAGCACCCTTATGGAGTTCTTTATCTGGGTGTGTATCGTCTGCCTCAATGACTGGGGAAGATAGGCATACTCGCATTCGATGTCATTACCGTCCTTGTCTTTGTGTACGACGGTCTTTGACTTTGTATCGTAATCAAAAATTGAAGATGTTTCGCCAAAATTGAGGATGGCATTGTAGCACCGCTTGCCTTCGACAAAGAGCATCTTCAGTTCTTCTTTCTGTCTTGCAGTGAGCTTGTTCCTCTGTATCTTGCACTTGCACTGGAAGACACGGCAGACCTGACTCTCACGTTTTTCACGTGTCGCCTTCTTTGACTGGGCGATCTTCCTGTTCTTTTCAATGTTCATACAACAGTACTCAGGCTTTGTATTCAGCTTCTTTCTCTGCCGCAAGCTTAGCTTTCACATCATCGGAAAGAGTGAGGGAGAAAGGAATTCTCTGCTGCATCACAACCTGACTCAGATAGAGATTCACTCCTGCTGTGAGAGTAAGTCCAAGTGATGAGAATATTTTCTCTGCTTCTTCTTTTACCT
>CASDXQ010000003.1 GCA_949285145.1 uncultured Spirochaetales bacterium
TGCCAGAGAAAAGGAAAAGAATGTAAAAATTTCTTTTGTTTTATGGTGAATGAATATTGCAACAATATACAAAAGGTTGTATAAGACAAATCAATTAGTTTGACTTACAGGAGGGCAAACAAAAAATGAGAAAAACTTTAGCTTTAGTCCTGGTTGCTCTTGTCGCCATGTGCAGTGTATTCGCCGCCGGCGGTTCCGAATCAACAAGTGCATCCAGCGATACTTACACAATCGGTTTCATCGGACCTCTCACAGGAGACAATGCCAACTATGGTATCAGATGTTCAAATGCTGCCCGTCTTGCTATTGACGAGATCAACGCAGCCGGCGGTATCGGCGGCAAGCAGCTTGCACTGATCGCAGAGAACAGCCTCGGTACTGTTGACGGTGCAATCGCCGCATATGAGAAACTTGTCTATTCAGATAACGTATGTGCAATCATCGGACCTGTATTCACATCTCCGGCTCTTGCAGTTGCCCAGCGCTGCTATGAGGACGGCATTGTCATGGTCTCTCCGAGTGCCACACACAAGGATGTCACTGCAGTAGGCGACTATGTCTACAGAACAGTTCCTTCCGATTCTCTCCAGTCAGAAGTTGCCGCACATTACTTCTATGAGGTCCTCGGTTACAGAAACATCGCATGTCTTTATGCCATGAACGATTACAGCCAGGGTCTTGCAACAGGGGTGGAGGAGATCTTCACTGAGCTCGGCGGTACAGTGAGCGCAATGGAGACATGTATGGTAGGCGACAAGGATTTCAGAACACAGCTCGGTGTTATTGCAAACACAGATGCAGAAGCAATCTACATTCCTAACTATACGGTTGAGGATGCTCAGATTCTCGAGCAGGCTTACCAGCTCGGCATGGATCTTCCATTCCTTTCATCAGACGGTTTCTCCGATCCAGAGATCTACAACCTCGCAGGTGACTTCACCGACGGTGTCATCTATGTAGGTCCTGCACAGGCTGAGGCAAGCACTCTCCTTGCTGATTTCCAGGAAGCTTACAGTGCTGCTTATAACGGTGACATGCCGGACAGCTTTGCGACAAACGCATATGATGCGACATACATCCTCGCACAGGCAATTGAGAGAGCAGGTTCCGCAGACAGGGAGCTCATCAATCAGGAAGTGAAGGCAACTGACGACTTCAGCGGTGCGAACGGCATCATCAACTTCGCCGCCAACGGTGACATGGTTGCATCACAGGGTGTCTACGAAGTAGATGGAACAACACCTGTTTATCTGGGAAGCTTCCAGGTTGTAGACGGCCACATCGTCCAGGTCGACTGAAATTAAATGTAGAGACAACAGCTGTCCTCTTTTCAAGGGACAGCTTTGTCTTTTATGCTAGTGTATAAACTTTTTGCGGAGGAAGTGTCTTGACTACCCTCATTCAATATCTTCAATACCTTCTCAACGGCATAACCCTGGGAGCCATCTATGCGCTTATTGCACTGGGCTACACCATGGTTTACGGTATTCTGAAGTTCATCAATTTCGCACACGGCGACATCCTCATGGTCGGCGCATATGCCGGTCTGTTCATTTTCACATTCCTGCTCGGGGAAAGCACGAATGCGGCATGGATGCTCATCGCCTTTTTCATTGCAATGCTCCTCAGCATGGCATTCTGCGCCATTCTGGGTATGTTCATCGAACGTGTCGCCTACAAGCCGCTGAGAAACGCTAACCGCCTGGCTCCTCTGCTTTCGGCAATCGGTGTTTCCTTCATTCTCAGCAACGGCGCCGCATGGCTTTTCGGTGCACAGAGCAGAAGATTCCCATATCCATTTGACGATACCCCGATTTCAATTGCGGGTTTAGCTATAACTCCTCATCAGATACTCACAGTCCTCGTTTCCGTTGTCATGATGGTCGTTCTTACAGTGTTTGTGAACAAGACCAGAATGGGTAAGGCAATGAGGGCAACCAGCCTTGACCAGTCAACAAGCGAGCTGATGGGCATCGATGTCAACAAGGTGATATCCCTCACATTCGCAGTGGGAAGCGCGCTTGCTGCGGTAGGCGGCATCCTTGCGGCTTTCGATTTCCGTGTTTACGCCTCAATGGGCACGATGACAGGCCTGAAAGCCTTCGTCGCAGCCGTCATCGGAGGCATAGGCAATATTCAGGGCGCCATGCTCGGGGGACTGCTCCTTGGCATACTGGAATCAATAGGTGCACCGCTTCTGGGTATTCCCAGCGCACTGAGGGATACAATAGCCTTTGCGGCTCTGATCATCATCCTGCTTGTAAAGCCGGATGGAATTCTCGGCAAGAACGAGAGGGAGAAGGTATAATGCTGAATTTCTTCCAACTTACAGAACTGTATCACTGGAAACACAGGCATGCTTTCTCTCTGCCATGCAGGCTTCTTCTGTATCGGAAGCTATGCGACCGGCATCATCTGCAAGACACTGGGGCTTTCATTCTGGTTCTCCCTTCCTGTCGCTGCTCTGTGCTCTGCCGCTGTTGGCTTCCTTATCGGTGTGCCCACTCTCAGGCTGAAAGGTGACTATCTGTGCATAGCGACACTGGGGCTGGGGGAAATCATCAGGAACATCGCGACAAACGTGAACCCTGTCGGCATGATGGCCATCCCGAGGGCGGAGCTCTTCGGCTACCAGTTCTCATCAAGGAACAAGATCACATTCATAATCCTTGTCTGGTTTTTCGTCATCATTGCTTATTTCCTTTTCCGACAGCTTGCACATTCAAGAATCGGAAGGGCAATGATAGCAGTCAGGGAAGACGAGGTTGCAGCGCAGTCAAACGGAATCAATGCAGCGAAGTACAAGATCGGATCGTTCACGCTCGGTGCGGCAATCGGCGGTACCGCAGGCTGTTTCGCAACTGCCTACACACTGACAGTACAGCCGGGTTCATACACATTCATGGTTTCTGTCATGGTGCTCTGCATGGTCGTTCTCGGCGGCATGGGCAATCTCAAAGGTGTCATACTCGGTGCCTTCATCATCGAGTTCATCCAGTATTTCCCCCAGCTTGTCGGACTTTCATCTGTCATTCCGGCACAGGCCAGCCAGATCATTTACGGCCTTGTTCTCGTAATTATGATGATCTGCCGTCCTCAGGGAATTCTCGGCCGTGACAACTACCGCTACGGGGATCCGAGAAGCCTTAAAGAAAAAATCAGGGACTCTTTCAAGAGACCATCAAAGAAGGAGGCCTGAAATGAGAATACTTGAAACACAGGAAGTGACAAGAGCCTTCGGCGGTGTCGTTGCCGTCAATCAGGTGAATTTCAATGTGGAGAAGGGGCTCGTGAACGGTCTTATCGGACCGAACGGTGCGGGCAAGACGACTCTTTTCAACCAGATCACGGGCATGGATGTGCCCACCAGCGGCAAGATCATGTTTGACGGTAATGACATTACCGGACTTCCGGCATGGAAGATCAGCCGTCTCGGCATTGCCAGGACATTCCAGAATATCCGTCTTTACAATGATCTGACTGTTGTGGAGAACGTCATGATGGGACTGCATTCAAAAGTCGGTTCCGATCCGTTCCACGGACGTTTCATCCAGGCTGTGAAGAGTTATTTCCAGGCTGGAAAGGAGAACAGGGAACTTTATGTCAAGGCTCTTGAGTGGCTTGATTTCTTCGACCTTACCCATCTCAAGGATGAATATGCACGCAATCTGCCCTACGGCAACCAGAGAGAGCTCGAAATTGCGAGAGCTCTCGCAGCTGATCCGAAGATCCTTTTCCTTGATGAGCCGGCTGCGGGCATGAATCCTGCGGAGACTGCTCATCTTATGAAGATCATAGAGATGATCAGGAACAAGGACATCACTGTCGTGCTCATCGAACATGACATGAAGCTTGTCATGAACATATGTGACAACATAACAGTTCTCAGCTTCGGGCAGAAGATCGCTGAAGGCACTCCGGAGGAGATCAGAAGCAATCCGCTTGTCATTGAGGCTTACCTTGGAAAGGAGGATGAAGAGTGATGGCACCTCTGCTCAGTATTGATAACATTACAGTCCGTTATGGAGCTATTGAGGCTCTGCATCAGGTATCGATGAGTGTTGACGAAGGGGATGTCGTTGCCCTTATCGGAGCAAACGGCGCAGGAAAGAGCACTCTCCTCAAGGCAATTGTCGGACAGGTTCCCCTTGCCGGCGGATCGATCAGCTTCAGGGGAGAAGAAGTGTGCACAAGCGCGAAACACAAAAAAAGCGTACCCACTCATCTCCTTGCGGCCAAAGGCATAGCACTTGTTCCTGAAGGACGGCATGTGTTTGCAGACATGACGGTTGAGGAAAACCTTGACATGGGAGCCTTCCTTGTCCGTGATCAGGAGGCGATAGACAAGAAGAAAGAGGAGATGTATGACTTCTTTCCCATCCTCGGTGCCAGAAGAAAGCAGAAGACCCGTTCCCTTTCAGGCGGCGAGCAGCAGATGATGGCGATCGCCAGGGCTCTGATGAGCTCCCCCCATATGATCCTTCTTGATGAGCCGGGTCTTGGTCTTGCTCCTCTTATCGTTCAGGACATTTTCCAGAAGATAAAGCTAATCAACGAGGAAGAGAAGGTTACGGTGTTCCTTGTCGAGCAGAATGCGCGTCTTGCGCTGAAGGCCAGCAGCAAGGGCTACTGCCTTGAAAACGGTTCCATCGTGCTTGCCGATTCATCGCAGGCACTGCTCAGCAACGACAGAGTCAGGGCAGCTTATCTGGGGGAGTAAAAAGGTATATTATCTTGTGACTTTTGTGCTACAATAGACAAAAGGTTTCCATTTGGAGGAATTGAAAATGATCATAGAGAGAAGAATGACAAAGAATCCGGTTACCATTTCGCCTGATGCCAATGTTGTGGAAGCTTCCGAGCTTATGAAGAAGGAGAAAGTTCACAGACTGCCTGTTTTGGACAAGGACAAGAAACTTGTCGGTGTCATTTCGGAAAAAGACATTCTTTTCGCATCTCCATCTCCGGCTTCTTCTCTTTCCATCCATGAAATGGCCTATCTGCTTTCAAAGCTCACTGTGAGAAAGCTCATGACAAAAGATCCCGTGACAATCACCAAGGACACTACAGTTGAGGAAGCTGCCCGTCTGATGGTTGATCAGGATCTCAGCTGTCTTCCTGTCGTGGAAGGCGACAAGCTTGTCGGAATCGTTTCCAAGAGCGATATGTTCAAGATTCTTCTTGAGCTTTTTGGTGCCAGACATTTCGGAACCCGTCTTTCATTCCTTGTGGATGACAAGCCCGGCACGATTGCCGCCATTTCAAAGGCTGTTGCCGAAAAAGGCTGGGACATCATCTCATTTGGAACTTTCATGGGCACTGACCCGTCAAATGCCATCTGCACCATAAAGGTGGAAGGCTGCGGCCAGAATGATCTGGTACAGCTTCTGCGCCCGATGGTAAAAGAAATTCTGGATGTAAGAGAAGTCTAAATTGGGAAAGAAAAAAAATAACAAGAGTTTTAAAACCGTAAACAGAAAAGAGGAGGAGAGAGAGGATATTGCATCCTCTCCCTTTGCTTCAATCACCTTAAAAGAGAAAAAAGAAGAAAAGGCAAAGACTGTGAAAGCACAGCAGAAGCCGAAGAAGCCCTCTGAAATCGTGCAGGGCTATGATCCGAATGCTTCCTTTGCCGATATTCTTTACAATTATGAACATACAGGCAATCCCTATGCCCTGCCGAAGAAAAGCAGAAATGATGAGATAAAGAACAGCAGGACCTCTTTTGCCGATATTTTCTCCCAGTGGGAGAAGAAAACAGCAGCACCTGAGAAAAAGGGTGAATACAGAAGAGCCAGCGAAGTCTATAAGCCAAAACGTTCTTTCGCTGATATACTTTCTTCCTATGAAGGTGAAAATGCCGGGCTAAAGGTGAAGAAAGCCCCTGTCAACATAAAGGATCCGGCACTCTATGAGGAAGATGAAGGGAAAGTATCAGGAAAGAATGCCGTAAAGGCTGAAAGCCCGTGTGAGTATAAAAGAGCAAGCAAGGCATATAAGCCAACGCGTTCCTTTGCCGAAATTCTTGATGAAGCAGAAGGTATGGGCAGAAAGAGTGATGTGCCTTACATTTTTTCTCATACTGAGGAAGGACAGCCTGCTGAGACAAGAGAATCTGACAGCCCTACCGTAAATCTTTTTAAGGAAATGGAAGAAGATGACGAGATTCCTTCAAACGTCTCATGGTCTGTTTTTGCAGGTGCTCAGGAGATCGTGAGGGAAAAAGATGATGATAATCTCGTGCAGGAGAGCGTTAAAGAAGAAGAGCCTGCAGTCTCTTATCAGAAGCCTGTCTATGAGCCGAGCCGTTCGTTTGCCTCCATACTCAGTGAATACGAGAGCAGTGCTGCCGGTAAAACCGCAGATGTGAGCCCTGTACAGCCATCGAAAACAGAAGAGCCGGATGGCGTGTCTTCAAATCTCTTCAGAAAGATGGAGGAAGACGATGAGATACCCTCAGATGTTTCCTGGTCCGTCTTCTCCGGTGCCCGTGAGATTGAAAGAAAGAGCGACAGTTCCCATGAGAAAGCCCGCATGCCGGAGAATGAGAACAGAAGTCTTCCCGTGAGGAAGCATGTGAAGGCAAAGCCGTCTCAGGCTTTTGTACGTCACTTTGATGATGATGTGAAAAGCTTTGAGGATATTCTTAAGGAAAAAGGTGATCTGAACTCAGTGAAGCGGCAGAAAACGATCAGTGAACTGCGTCTGATGATGCCTGAAGCCACACTCGATCTTCACGGCATGACTTCAGCGGAAGCTGAACGTGCGATCAGAAGCTTCATCAGCGATGCGCTTGATGCCGGAATCGGGAAAGTCGCGATAATCCACGGCAAGGGTCTGCATTCGGCAGACGGGGTTGGAATACTGCGTGATGTGAGCATAAAGACTCTCAACGAGCTTTCCTGCTGCAGGGAAATGTGCGCAGCAAAGCCTGCATACGGAGGTCAGGGGGTTCTCTGGGTGATTCTCAGGAAAAAGGAAAGCTCCAGAAGAGATGAAGAACATCTTCTGAAATGAAAAATCTTCAAATGCGTATAGAGAAAAAATAAAAGCACTTGTCTTCAAAGTGCTTTTGTTTTCTCAGCGTTCTCTGTATACGATTCTGCCTTTCGTCAGATCGTAGGGTGAAAGCTCGACTTTCACGATGTCACCTGGAACGATCCTGATATAGTGCTTTCTCATTTTACCGGAAAGATGGGCAAGCACGACGAGCTTGTTCTGCAGCTCAACTCTGAATCTTGTATTCGGGAGAGCTTCTTTCACCACTCCTTCTACTTCAATTGCTTCTTCCTTAGCCACGTTTACTCCTCTTAACTTCTTGATTTATATGACTTTGAAGATTATAGTGCAGGTTGCGCATTTTCGTCAACAAACATATTATCTGTATGTATTATAAATAGTTAATACTTTACTTTCTTGTCCACGAATTCCTTTATGTAAAAAAGAAGTTCCCTGTCATTTGTCGCCATGTCATTACGTACCGTAAAAAGGCCGTCAGGCAGTTCAAACATGTCGGAAACAGGAATCTTCATAGCCGAACATATTTTCGAAAGGGAGTCCGCCGTGAATGTCTTGCTCCCTCTCTCCAGATCCCCGATAGTGCCATGTGAAAGACCGGTGAGAGAACTGAGTTCCCTCTGTGTGAGATTAAGCATGCAGCGGTATTTTTTCAGATTGAATCTGAAGAGCGATGCAACATCGTAGGGAGTTTTCACTCTGTCAGGACTATCTGCATTCGATTTCTTCTTCGGCATTTCTTGCCCTCCTGTGAGACACCCGCATCTACTGCCAGCGAGCAGGTTCAGAAGAAAAATACGTTGTAACATCAAATGATGTATATACATAAATCCATATATAAGCTCGCTTAAAGCGAGCATAACCTTATTAGCCATTCCTTATTGCCTTAAGTAAATGAAACTGCGATAATCTGGAAGTCTGCAGGAGGTGTGTAAATATGCATGTCATTGAGAAATATCTGAAAAAAGCCGGCACGGCGGCGAATGGTGAGATGATCAATTATATCTCATCCCTGTCTCTCGTGAAAAAGGTCAGCCCTGAGACTGCTTCTCATATCGTAAAGGAGCTGGAGGATCAGCGATGCAGTTATCTGAAGCTTATTGCAAGCGAGAATTTCTCATCTCTTTCCGTTCAGGCTGCAATGGCAAACCTTCTGACGGACAAATATGCAGAAGGATACCCTTATCACCGCTTCTATGCAGGATGTGACAATGTGGATGCAGTTGAGACTCTGGCTGTTGAAAAAGCGAAAGAGCTTTTCGGTGCCGAGCATGCCTATGTCCAGCCTCACAGCGGAGCCGATGCCAACCTGTGTGCATACTGGGCGATCCTCAATACGAAAGTCCAGATGCCGCTTCTTGAGGATATGGGGATAACCAATGTCTCATCTCTCACAAGGGAAGACTGGAACAGGATAAGGACGGCATGCCACAACCAGCGTCTCCTCGGTCTTGATTATTATTCAGGTGGTCACCTGACACACGGTTACAGACAGAATATTTCCGCCCAGCTTTTCGATGCCTATTCCTATACTGTCAACGAGAAGACTTTCCTTCTGGATTATGATGACATTGAAGCGAAAGTGAAGGAGATTAAGCCTCTGATCCTTCTTGCCGGTTATTCTGCATATCCCAGAAAGATAAATTTCCGCCGGATGAGTGAGATCGCACATGAAAACGGAGCCGTATTCATGGTTGACATGGCTCATTTCGCCGGTCTTGTGGCAGGAGGCGTTTTCACTGATGAATATAATCCTGTCCTGTGGGCAGATGTGGTTACAAGCACTACGCACAAGACACTGCGCGGTCCGCGCGGCGGGCTTATCCTCTGCAAGGAAGAGTTCAGGGAATCAGTTGACAAAGGCTGTCCTCTTGTGATCGGAGGCCCGCTTGCTCATGTGATGGCTGCGAAGGCTCTGTGCTTCATCGAGGCTCTGACTCCTGAATACAGGGATTACGCAAGAAAGATTGTAGAGAATGCCCAGGATCTTGCCCTGGCTCTGAGAGAGGAGGGCTGCGTGATTCTCACTGGAGGAACTGACAACCATCTCATGCTGCTGGATGTGAGTCCGTTCGCTCTGAACGGCCGTCAGGCGGAAAGCCTGCTGAGGGAGTGCGGCATAACGCTGAACAGGAATGCCCTGCCTTTTGACAAGAACGGTCCATGGTACACTTCCGGACTCAGGCTTGGCACACCGGCACTTACGACTCTCGGCATGGGAGAGAAGGAAATGAAGGAAATTGCCTCCATAATTGCCATGGTGCTGAAGAATGCGAAACCTGTAATTCTCACAAAGGGGGAAAACGCAGGCAAACAGAGCAGGAACAAGGCAAAGGTTCCTTCCGCCGTGCTTGAAGAGGCCCGCTCGAGAGTCTCATCTCTGCTCAGGTCTTTTCCGCTTTACCCACAGCTTGATCTTGACTTCCTCAAGGATGAATTCCTCATTGAGGAAGAGTGAGACAATAAGCTTTGAGTATGGGGCAGGTGCGACCTGCCTCATTCTGATGAACTTATTTTCAAGGCAAAGTCATTTGTCTACAGATAACTGATAAATTAATCCAATTTGAAAATAAATGGTAATTCTGTTATGACAGGAATATTAAAAAAGTATATTGAGCTTAAAGGCTTCAGTAATCCCGAAGAATATCTTTCCATTGTTAAAAAGAAAGGATATGAAATTCCTCCAGGGACAGCTATTTCTGATACCAACACCCCTTTGGATAAAAAACTTGCACAAGCCTATTTTATACTTACATATCATTCTCTGCCTCAGGATCTTGCAGAAAAAAATATTGAAGTATTAGGAACAGAAGCGGATTTGATGGGCAGTAATCTGTATGCATTTTTCAAGATGCCGAATCCTAAACCCTTGTATCTGATTACAAAGGAAGCAGTTTCAATCATAAAGACAACCAGACTTACAATAAATATTGATGTTGATTTTTGTAAGACATATCTTCCTCATCCATATTTTATTTATTCCGGTGATGGTTTTACCCTGTTCGATGATGTTGTTTCGATAATTTTATACACGGATGATTATGGCTATCTGACTTGTCATATTGAGACAACTGATGGAGAAGAACTGATCCAAAATATAGATTTAAAATGATGAGTTCAATATAGTAGAACCTGTATTCTCTGATGAAAAAGGAGAGGAGTATATTTTGGAAAATGGATATGTGATTGATAAGTCCATCAGAGAAAAGATTCATGCAGCTCTTATTTATATCGTCAAGTTCATCCTTTTGCTTCATGCTGATAAAAAACCGGTCATCGTTGAACCTCTCTATAAACCGAAAGCAAAAAGTACCCCTGAGAAAGAAAAGAAAATATATGGGAATATTTCATACAAGAAGATTTCTCTTACTCATGAGTATAAAACAAAAATAAAAGAGATAGAGTCTGCAGGTTGTCATACTGTTCTTGACAAAGAAGGCAAGACCTTGCGTGTTGTAAGCGTTACGGGGCATTTAAGAAATCAGGCATGTGGGCCAGATTGGTCAGATCATAAAATCATTTATATAGAAGCTCATGAATCCAAAGCATGGAAGAAAGATGGAATTCAGATCATGAAGGTAGTTGAATAGACTTTTCAGTGGAAAATCTTGTTTCATGTTTTTTTATTCATTTATATTTCTGACAGCCTCATGTTTTTTCTGATAAATATGATGATAAAGGTTTTTATTTTTATGAATCAAATACATTGATTAATAAGCAATGTTAATCAGTTTTGTTGCAACTTGTTGCCAATCCTGTTGACTTCCTGTCATTGTGAGGTACAATTGAAATGTAAGAAACAATGAATAAGGAGTGTCTATGGGTGACAGAATGAGAAGTGTACCTTTCACCGGACTGCTTGAAAGGATAAGCGGTGAGCTGAAAGGGCAGAAGAGTATCTTTTCAATACCTGAATACAGCTTCTACAGGAGTGAAGGAAAGCACAGCATAAAGGTTTTCACTCAGGAAGCTGCCACGCCGGTAGGACCTGCGGCAGGTCCTCATACCCAGCTTGCACAGAACATAATCACATCATATCTCACAGGTGCAAGATTCATTGAGCTGAAAACAGTACAGATAATGGACACACTTGAGATAGCAAAGCCGTGCATTGACGCGCGCGATGAAGGCTATAACGTCGAGTGGTCCACGGAATACACTCTCCCGAAAGCATACGATGAATACCTCAAGGCCTGGATAATCGTCCATCTTCTCGACATGTTCATGAATGAGGACTGGAAAAAGCCTTCATTCATCTTCAATATGTCGGTTGGCTACAATCTCGAGGGAATAAAGACCGAGAAGATGCAGCACTTCATCAACAGCATGCTTGATGCTGATGCGGACGGCCGCTTTGACGGCTATATCGCATCCCTTGACAAAGCCCTTGAGGCCGAAATTTTCAACGCAACGGTCTTTGAAGACAGGCAGGAAGATGCAAGGAAGAAGCTTTCCCTCATCAGCAAGTGTATTTCACCTTCTGTCACGATTTCCACCATGCACGGCTGTCCGCCGCATGAGATAGAGGCGATCTGCACATACATGCTCACAGAGAAAAAGATCGACACTTTCGTGAAGCTCAATCCGACACTGCTTGGCTATGATACGGTGAGAAAGATTCTCGATGATCTCGGCTATGACTATATCGAGCTGCGACGTGAGAGTTTCGAACATGACCTCCAGTGGGACGATGCCGTTGCGATGCTGACAAGACTGAGAGAGAAAGCCGTAGCAGAAGGAAAGGGTTTCGGCGTCAAGCTCACCAACACCCTTGGCAACGTGAACAACGGCGATGAGCTTCCCGGCGATGAGCGCTATATGTCCGGCCGCGCCCTGTTCCCTCTTTCCACAAGTGTCGCAAGAAGACTTTCCGAGGTCTTTGACGGAAAGCTTCCGGTTTCCTACTCAGGCGGTGCCGGCGCCCTGAATATTAAGGAGCTTTTCGAAACCGGAATAAGACCCATAACAGTCGCAACAGATCTTCTGCATCCGGGCGGATATCTCAAACTTAAGCAGATGGCAGAGATCCTTGACTCAAGCGATGCATGGTCAATGGATCACATTGATGTGAAGAAACTGGAGGCTCTCAATGACAAGGCCGTATCCCCGTCATCTGCCTTCCACAAGGACAGAAGAGGTGAAGACCGTGTCAAGATAGGAAAGGAACTGCCTCTTACGGACTGCTATGTCGCACCATGCGTTGCATCATGTCCCATCCATCAGGATATCCCAGAGTATGTCTATCTCATGGGAGAAGGCCGCTATGCCGAAGCACTTGCAGTTATCCTCGAGAAGAATCCTCTTGTGAACATCACCGGATGGATCTGCGATCATCAGTGCCAGCATCACTGCACCAGAATGGATTATGAAGGTCCGATTGCGATCCGTGAGATCAAGCATCTTGCCGGCGAGCTGGGTTTTGCTGAATACCTCAGTGAGATATGGTCAGGCATTGAGGCTCCATCCGATGTGAAGGCAGCCGTTGTCGGTGCCGGTCCTGCAGGACTTGCCGCGAGCTATTTCCTCGCACGTGCCGGATACGATGTGTCTCTTTTCGAAAGGGAGGCGAAGGCCGGCGGTGTTGTCCGCAATGTCATCCCGGACTTCCGCATCCCGGAAGAAGTGGTTCAGAAAGATGTGGATTTCATCCTCTCATACGGTGTCAAGGCACATTTCAGCCAGGATGCTTCAGCTCTGAGTGTGGAAGAACTCAGGAAGAAAGGTTTTGACTGGATCTTCTATGCAGTGGGAGCGGAGAAGGCAAGGGACAGCGGCATAGAAGGAAACGGAAAGATAGTTTCCGCAGTTTCATTCCTCAAGGACTACAAGAAAGGAGTCCTTCCCTCTGCCGGCTCAAAGGTTATCGTGGTGGGCGGCGGCAATACGGCAATGGATGCATCCCGCGCCGCAAGGAAGGCCGGATGTGATGTCACTGTCATTTACAGAAGAAGCCGTAAGGAAATGCCCTGCGATGCAGAGGAATACACAGCGGCTGTGAATGACGGCGTTTCATTCCGCTTCCTCACAAATCCCGCAACTTTCAATGACGGCGTACTTACTGCCGACAAGATGAAGCTCGGCGAGAAGGATTCTTCGGGAAGACCCCGTCCCGTTCCGTCGGGTGAGAAGGTCTCTTTTGATGCCGACCTTGTCATCAGCGCCATAGGCGAGAAAGCGGACAGCCTTCTGCTTGAAGGCCTAGAACTGGAAAGGGAGGACAATTTCAGCTTTGCCTCTCATGTGTTTGTCATCGGCGATACCGTCACCGGTCCCTCCACCGTTGTCAGGGCAATCGCATCAGCGCAGAATGCGGTCAACAGATGCATTGACCTCACACTGGATGAAATCGCTGACGGCGATGAAGATGATGAGTGTGAGGATGAGGAATGTTCATGTCATGACCATGATCATCACCATCATGAACACGATGAGGACTGTGACTGCGGCTGTCATGATCATGAGGAACATGATGATGAAGATGAGATGAGCGACGAGGAATACCGCAGTCAGGAAGATGCCTATTTCAGGGAGCTTGTCACGAAGAAGAGTGCGATAAGAGAAGAAAAACAGTGTGATACAGCTTCATTCCTCAAAGGAGAAGCCGGACGCTGTCTTGAGTGTTCTTACCTTTGCAACAAGTGCGTTGATGTATGTCCGAACAGGGCAAATGTCGCGCTTGACATGAGGGAGAGCGGACTGTTTGAGGATCCCTTCCAGATCCTTCACATTGATGCATACTGCAATGAATGCGGCAACTGCGAGACTTTCTGTCCGTATTCCGGCGGTCCGTATAAGAAGAAATTCACTCTCTTCTCCAGCGAAGGAGATTTCTCTGACAGCACAAATGACGGTTTCTATGTATCAGGCAGCAAGGTTGTTGTGAGAATTGAAGGGGAAGTGAAGACCGGCGTGATTGATGACAACATGGATCTTGAGATCGACATCGATGAAAGGATCCTTGCAATGATCAGCGAGGTTTTCATCTCTTATCCTTATCTGCTCGGCGCGGTTGATGCCGAGTGAGGGAGGTGCCATGGCAGTAACTGTAATAAAGAATGTCCGCATAATGCAGACAATGGAGCCGGTTGAGGTTCTTGAGAATATGGATGTCGTCATCACTGACGGCACCATAAGTGCAGTCGCACCGGGAATCGGAAGTGACGTGACTGCGGATGTCGTGATCGACGGCAGCGGCAAGACACTGATACCAGGCAATGTATGTGCCCATCATCATTACTATTCCGGTCTGAGCCGCGGCATGCTGATAAGCGCAGGACCCCAGACGGATTTCATTCAGGTCCTGAAGGAATGGTGGTGGCGTCTTGACAGGGGACTTGACGAGGAGGCCTGCTATTATTCTTCCCTGATCTGCTCGCTTGATGCCATCGCAAGCGGCACCACATGTGCGATAGACCATCATGCCTCTCCATCATACATAAGGGGAAGCCTCTCAACCATTGCCAGAGGAATGGAGGAAGTTGGAATAAGAGGCGCCACCTGCTACGAGGTTACCGACAGGAACCGCGGCATGAGCGAGGTGGAGGAAGGTGTTGAGGAGAATATAAGGTTTGCAAAGGAGTGTGACGGGAAGAAGAAAAACGGTCCTCTTCTTGTCCAAGCCATGATAGGCGGACATGCTCCCTTCACGCTGCCTGATGAAGCCCTGTCCCTGATGAAGGGTGCGTGTGAGGAGACAGGACGCGGCATTCACCTGCATGCGGCTGAAGACAAGTATGATGTGGTTCATTCACACCATATCTACAACAAGGATATCGTCGCACGTCTGGAGGAGCACGGACTTCTTGTTGAGAAGAGCCTTATGGTTCACTGCCTGCACCTCAGTGAAAGCGAGATTGATGCGATAAACAGGGCCGGTGCGTTCCTTGCACATAACCCGCGCTCCAACATGAACAACCATGTGGGGTATCTGAAGAACATAGCGAAGGTGGACAACCTTGTGCTCGGCACTGACGGGTGCGGCGGCAATATGTTCGAAGAGATCAAGATAGGTTTCTTCAAGCACAAGGATGAAGGCGGCCCTTTCTGGCCTGCCGATTTCCTTAAGGCCCTCTCGCGCGGCAACAGGCTTGTTGAGCGCATCTTCAGCGACGGACGGCGCTGGGGCCGCATTGAGGCCGGATACACTGCCGATCTCGTGCTTCTTGACTACAAGAATCCGACACCGCTTGTGAATGCCAACGGTGCCACCCATTTCGTGTGGGGCATGAGTTCGAATGCGGTGCATACGGTACTGGTGGACGGCAAGGTCATTCTTGAGAACCGTGAATTCAGGAATATCGATGCAGACAGGATTTACAGACAGGCAGCTTCTGTTGCACAGAGAGTGTGGAAGGCTGTCGACAAAATAAGATCATAGGAGAAGATTTATGAAGATTCAAGATCAGATTCGTGAGCTGGCTGAAAAATACCGTGACTATACGGCAGAGAATCTCAGCAAGCTCGTAAAGACGAAGAGCTATTCCTCAAGGGAAGAGGATGTATGCCGTCTTATCGTTGAGCTGTGCAAGGAAGCGGGATTCGATGAAGTGAGGATTGACGGACTTGGCTCCGTTGTCGCCCGTGTGGGTTACGGTCCCAAGGCAATGGCATTTGATGCCCACATAGACACCGTTGAGGTGGGAAATATCAAGAACTGGAATTTCGATCCCTTCTCAGGTGAGATTAAGGACGGCCTCGTATACGGACGCGGAGCCTCCGACCAGAAAGGCGGTGCTGCAAGCATGATCACGGCAGGACGCATCCTCAAGGAACTCGGCTACGGCGGCGAATACTCCATCTATTTCACCTTCACTGTCATGGAGGAGGACTGCGACGGCATGTGCTGGAAGTACCTCATCGAGGAAGAGAAGTTCAAGCCGGATCTCCTTGTCTCGACCGAGCCCACAAGCTGCAGGATCTACCGCGGTCACAGGGGCAGAATGGAGATAAGAATCATCCTGCGCGGAATCTCCTGCCACGGCTCAGCGCCTGAGAGAGGCGTAAGTGCCGCATACAAGGCTGCACGCGCGGCTCTTGCCATCGAGCAGCTCAACAAGGATCTCCAGCCGGATGAGGACAACTTCCTCGGAAAGGGAACCATAACCGTCAGCCAGATGGATGTAAAAGGCCCCAGCCAGTGTGCCGTTGCCGATTACGCCATGATCTACTGTGACAGACGTCTCACATGGGGAGAGGATGCCGATCTTGCAATCAGCCAGGTAAGGGAGTATGTTTCAAAGGCCACGGGTGATGATCCTGATTCAATCATCGTCGAGATGCCGGATTACGGAAAGACAGGCTGGACGAACAAGGAATATTCACAGGAGCTTTACTTCCCGACATGGAAGCTTGATGCCGATCATCCTCTTGTGAAGGCTGCCGTGAAGGATTATGAGACTCTCTACAGCAAGGAACCTGTCGTCGACAAGTGGACATTCAGCACAAATCTTGTCGCAACCACGGGTCGCCACAGGATTCCGGCCATCGGTTTCGGACCGGGCGACGAGGCTCAGGCCCATGCCCCGAACGAGATCAACAGGGTCGAGGATCTGGTGATCTGTGCGGGCTTCTATGCGCTGCTTCCGTACTGCATCGAAGGTAAAGTCTGACGGTATCAGCAATAAGAAAACAGCAGGGCGCTTCCTTGACGGGAGCGCCTTTCTATGTGTTGCGCTTTGTTGCTTTTTCCTCTTTTTCCGTTTGTCAAAAGCCCCTTGCGGGTGTATACTTTTCTCAGATGAAATCTTTTGTGGTAATTGACCATTATACAAAGATTTGAATAATGATCTCGGCATGGAGGTTTGTACTTTGATCAGGATTGATGACAGAATAAAGAGAGTTGATGCTGTAGCAAAGGCCAGGGGAGAGGCTGAGTATCTTTCCGACCTGAGACGCGATGGCATGCTCTATGCCCGCATGGTCCGTTCGACCATTCCAAGGGGCAGGATCGAGAATATTGAGTTGCCGGTTCTTCCTGAAGGCTATTATTTCATCAGCGCAAAGGATATTCCCGAAAACGGAAAGAATTCCCTTGTGATGATCGCAGGCGACTGGAGATGCTTTGCAGACGGCGATGTGCGCTATGTCGGTGAGACCATCGGTCTTCTGGTCGGTAAAAGCCGTGCGGTTCTCAAGGCGCTTGGTGATGCGATAAGAATCACATATGAGGAAGAGGAAGCGTGCATAAGCATTGATGACTCTATTGCCCTCAAAGGAGGGGCAATTCTCGGAGAAGACAATGTGCACTGCTCTCTGGTAAGCGAAAAGGGCGAGCCTGTTGATGATGTTCTGAAGAGAGCAGATCAGATAATCGAGGAAACAATCGAGACAGGCTTTCAGGAGCATGTCCACATGGAGACAAATGCCGCAATGTGCATGATCGAGGATGGAAAATACACAATCTACGCATCTGCACAGTGTCCTTTCTATATAAGGAAGAGCATATGCGGTCTTCTCGGACTCTCTCCTGATGACATTGTCGTGAAGCAGACAACGACAGGCGGCGCATTCGGAGGCAAGGAACACTTCCCCGATGTGCTTGCCGGCCCTCTTCTCGTGGCTGAAAGCGTGATAAAGAAGCCTATAATGCTGGTCTTCGACAGAGAGGAGGACATGCAGTTCTCAGTCAAGAGGCATCCTTCGAAGATCGTTTTCAGAACAGGTGTCGACAAGGACGGAAACATCCTTACAAGCGACATAAAAGTTTATTACAATGTTGGTGCATACCTCTCAAGTTCCTATGTTGTCCTGCAGCGCGGGGTGTTTCATGCAAACGGTGTTTACAATTTCCCATCCACCAGAATCCGCGGCTACGGAATGGCGACAAACACGTTCCCCTCTGACGCCTTCCGCGGTTTCGGCGCGCCTCAGACGCTTTTCGCAATAGAGACCCATATGGATCATATCGCGACCCGTTTCGGAATTGATCCTGTCGAATACAAGAAGCGTTACTTCCTCAGACAGGGAGATGAGACTGTCACACAGGGCCACATAGTTGAAAAAGTCGTGCTGAACGAAATGCTTGAGCAGATTGCGGCAAAGTCTGACTACTACCGCAAAGCAGCCGAATACAAAAGAGGATCCGGCCGCGGCATCGGCATGAGTTTCTACAACCACGGCGGCGCATTCACCGGAAACGGCGAGCAGTCTATAATCAAGGCACATCTGAAACTCCGAAAGAAAGGTGACAAGTTCACCATCCTGTGCGGACAGACGGAAATGGGACAGGGTTTCATGACGATTCTCAGAAAGATCGTTGCAGCTGTCCTTGAAACCGATATCGACAATGTCCTCTACTACAACCCTGATACATCGCTTGTTCCTGATTCCGGTCCGACTGCGGCAAGCCGCTCAACAATGATCGTAGGACGCCTTGCCGAAGAGGCCGCAACTCTCATGAAGGATCATCTTGATGAGGATGAGGCGGAAGTCGAGACGGAATACAAGCATCCTGAAGGTCATCCGTGGGATCAGTCGACATTCAAGGGCGATGCGTATCTCGGCTACGGCTGGGGTGCATGCTGCGTGGAAGTGGAAGTCGATCCGCTCACCAATGAGGTGAAGGTTGCCGGCATATGGTCCAGCCATGATATCGGAAAGGCGATTGATGAGCTCATCGTCCACGGCCAGGTCAACGGCGGAATCATCCAGTCGCTGGGCTATGCTTCAATGGAAAAAATGGAGAACAGGAACGGTTTCTTCCGTCAGACGAGCATGTCCGATTATGTGATTCCGACCAGCATGGACTTCCCGCGTCAGGAATGGGGACTTGTCGACAACCCGTACGAGTGGGGGCCTTTCGGTGCAAAAGGCATGGGTGAGCTGGTCTTCAACGGCGCTGATGCCGCATATATCGATGCGCTTGAAAGGGCGCTTGACACCACGATCACCAAGATCCCGATGCCTGTGGAAGATATCGAGGGGGTTAGAAAATGATAGAATTCAAGCTGAATGGAAAACTTGTCAGGTTTGAAGGCAATCCTCTGACAAGACTTATAGATGTGATAAGAGAGGATCTTGATCTCACCGGTACCAAGGAAGGCTGCGGAGAAGGTGAATGCGGTGCATGTTCCGTGCTGAGGAACGGCAAGCTTGTCACAAGCTGCATAATTCCGGTAGGAGCGGTTGCGGGAGATGAGATCATAACGATCGAAGGCCTCCGTGATACGCCTCAGGGCCAGTGCATAATCGATGCGTTTGCCGAAGGCGGGGCCGTGCAGTGCGGTTTCTGCATTCCCGGCATGGTCATGGCTGCCGAGGCCCTGCTGCTTGTCAACAGCGATCCTGATGAGGATGAAGTCAGAGCGGCCATCAGCGGGAATATATGCCGCTGTACAGGCTATGACCTGATTGTCGATTCGATTTTACTCGCAGCAAAGAAAGGAAAGGGCTTATGGTAGAAAAATGTTATATTCCATCCTCTCTTGAGGAAGCATTGAAGATAAGAAGGGAAACCGGGGCCCGTCCTCTTGCGGGAGGTTCCGACCTGATGGTCCAGTACAAACAGGGAATCGGCATCACACCATCATTCCCGTTCCCGGTAATGATCATCTCAAAACTTGAGGAGCTCAGAGGCATAAGGCAGAAGGATGACGGATCCGTAGAGATCATGGCACTTGCGACACCGGATGAGATCGCACAATGTGAAGAATGCCGCCTCCCGTATGGGTGCCATCGCACTGAGAAACACCGCCACGATAGGAGGAAACATAGGCAATGCATCTCCAAAGGGAGATCTCCCGCAGCCTCTCATCCTGCTTGATGCCGAAATCGTTCTCAGAAACTGTGATGAAGAGCGTGTAATGCCGCTTGACGAGTTCATTCTCGGTTCAAAGAAAACCGCATTGAGGGATGACGAGATCATCTACAAGATCATAATCCCTCCGGTAAGCTATTCGTATGCCTATTACAGGAAGATCGGAACAAGAAAGGCGAATGCGATCTCCAAGCTGTCCCTGTCTTCCCTCATCAGAATTGAGGATGGTGTGATCACTGACTTCCGTGCCGCATCCGGTGCCGCAGGTCCCAGGGTGATACGCAGCAGGGAAAGCGAGAACATCCTGAAAGGCAAGAGAATAGATGAGGTAGCGGATGCTCTTCCGTCATTCCTTGATTCCTGGAATGATGCGATCAGTCCGCATGCAATGCCGCAGTACAGACGCAATACCACAAGGCGCATGCTTGAGCATTTCATCCTGGCGGCAGCTGGAATGCCGGAAAACCAGATCATCGAATAAAGATCAAGGAGGTGGATGTGAGGGAAATCTTCAAAGCCGCAGAGCTTCAGGAAGCTTTCAGCCTGAAGGAAAAAGGAGCTGTCTACTTTGCAGGCGGCAGTGAGATACTGCGCCTTGGCAGCAGTGTGGACAAGGACAGGTCACTCATTGATGTGAACACAATTCTTTCACATGAGATAAAAAAGGAAGGAGGCTTTCTCGTCATCGGGGCAGCTGTGACATTCCAGGAGATCCTCGGGTGCGGCTTTTCTCCCGAATGGCTGAAGAAGGCTGTACATCTGATGGCAAGCCAGGCACTGCGGAATCAGGCCACGATAGGAGGGAACATAGCGTGCATGAGGGATGACAGCTATCTCATTCCATCGTTGCTTGCATCCGGTGCATCTCTGACAGTCTATGGTGCGAAAGGTCTTAATTCCATTCCACTTGAGGACTATGTGAGAAAAGGCGGCTGCAGCTGTCTTATCCTTTCAGTGAGCATTCCATCTGATGTGAAAGTCGCATTGAAACGTTTTTCACGCAGCGCATCAAGTCACAGTGCGCTCAACATCGCCGCATCTTCCCTCGGGGTTTTCGCCTGTGTGAAATCATCAGGGATCGCATTGTCTCTGGATGAACTTGAAAAACTTGAATACAGGGATGATATAACCGGCAGCGGAGAATACAAGAAATACCTTGCCCTGGAGGAAGCCGGGCGTCTCATGAAGGAGGTGAATGCATGAATATTTCCTTCATCCTCAACAATAAGAAAGTAACATGGAACCTTGAGCCGGATCAGCGCGTCCGTGAAGCCCTGTATGCGCACGGCTGTGTCACGGTGCGCGACAGCGATGACGGCGAAGGTTTCACAGGCAGTGACATAATCATTTACAACGGAATGCCGCGTTCTTCAAATCTCATGCTCTGTTTCCAGCTTGAAGGAGCTGATATCAGGACTGCCGAATCGCTGAAGAAGGGAAAGGCGCTGAATGATGTGCAGGAAGCCATGATAAAAGCCGGTGTTGTTCAGAGCGCATACAATTCCCCGACAGCGGCCCTCATCCTCACTCATCTGCTTGAGAAAAAGCCCGATGCGACAAGAAATGATGTGAAGGAGGCTCTTTCCTCCCTCTTCATAAGGGATGCGGGGTATGAGCATTTCTATCTTGCTGTCCGTCTTGTACAGGAGAAGAGAAAGACCGGCAGGTATCAGAGTTCTGTAAGTCCCACCTTCCGTGATAACCTTGAGTACATCGGAAAGCCGATGGACAAGGTAGACGGGTATGCTCTTGTCTCTGGCGACAAGGTATTTGTTGAAGACAAGGTCGAGCCGGGTGCCTGTGTCCTCAAGGTTCTCCGCTCCCCGTACGCCATGGCTTATATAAGGAAAATCGACACGAAGGAAGCCGAAGATCTTGAAGGAGTGGAAGCTGTCATCACTCATGAGAACTGTCCTGATGTATATTACATGCAGGCCGGTCAGGGAAACCCCGAGCCCAGTCCTTATGACCGAAGACTCTTTAACCGCAAGGTGCGTCATGTTGGCGACAGGGTTGCCGCAGTTGTCGCAAAGGATGAGGAGACAGCGCTTAAGGCACTCTCGCTGATTCGTGTGGAATACGAGCCGGTAAAGCCTGTATTCACAGTCGAGGAAGCGATGGAAGATGGTGCATCGCTTGTACATAACGGCAAAGTGTCATACGTCTCCGGCGCTCCTGAAAATCTTGATGAGTACAACAGGAATGCGGATGAGAGGGACGGGCAGGTCATTTACCAGTTCCCCCTTCATGGGGACATAAGGCACAACATAGCAGCAGGGGCTCATGGCGGCATCGGCGATGTTGAGAAGGCTTTCCGTGAAAGCGATGCCGTAGTCGAGGCTACATACCAGACCAGCCAGGTTCAGTGCACTCCTCTGGAACCGCATGTGTGCTACAGCAAGATGGAAAACGGTCGTCTGGTTCTTCACTGCTCGACGCAGGTTCCGTATCATGTGAGAAGAATTGTCGCAACAGTATGCCGGATTCCGGAAAACAAGGTTCATGTCATAAAGGAAAGAGTCGGCGGCGGTTACGGTTCAAAGCAGGATATCCTCGTGGAGGATCTGTGCGGATATGCGACATGGCTGACCGGACGGAACATTTATTACCGCAATACAAGAGAAGAGGAGTTCATTGCCAATTCCACCCGTCATCCGATGAGGCTTACCGTGAAGATGTCGGGAAACAAGGACGGAAGGATAACCGGTATATATATGGATGTCAGGGCAAATACAGGACCGTACGGCAATCACTGCCTTACCGTTCCGATGAATGCAAGCAGCAAGACTCTGCCTCTCTTCAAGGTCGAGAATATGTATTACGACCTGACAACCTATTACTCCAACATACCTCCGGCCGGTGCGTACCAGGGATACGGTGCTCCCAAAGGCTACTTCGCAATCATGAGTGCGATGGATGAACTTGCCCGCAAGCTCGGTGTTGATCCGCTTGAGATGGCACTTAAGAATGCAGTCGATGAAGGCTACATGCTTGAAATCCTGAAAGGTCTTGGCGAAGGAAGGGAAGGCACTGTCGTTCCTGTCGGCTCCTGCGGTGTCAAGGAAGCGCTGAAGAAAGGCGCCGAGATGATCAGATGGGGAGTCAGGGAGAAATCTCCGGATCCGGACTGGGAAATTGGAAAAGGTTTTGCCATGATACAGCAGGGTTCCGGTCTGCCGGGTCTTGACCAGTCAAATGCACAGTGCAAGCTCCTGCCGGATGGCAGTATAGTCCTGCTTTCAGGCGGTGCCGATATCGGAACCGGACTTGATACGATCTCTGCGAAGATAGTATGCGAGCTGCTGAAGGTGGATCCTTCCCGCGTGACTGTTGTCTCCGGCGATACTGACAGCTGTCTTTTCGACACAGGTGCATATGCATCAAGCGGTACGTACTTCTCCGGCAATGCAAGCCTCAATGCGGTAAAGGATCTTAAGGAAAAGATGCTTGCAGAGGCTGCCCTTCAGATGAATGAGGATGTGAATGATCTGGATGTCGAGGCACCCGGATTTGTCGTCTCCAGAAAGAGCGGAGCAAAGCTCAGTTATGAGAAACTCAGCCATGATTCTCTTGCAGGCGATGGCAGGGGCGCCATCATAGGAACGGGCAGTTTCGCAACTGGAAACTCCGCAATCCCGTACGGTGCGCATTTCGCACAGGTTGCGGTGAACAAGGTTACAGGAGAAATCAAGGTTCAGAAGTTCTATGCACTTCAGGATGCCGGAACTCCGATCAATCCCGAGCTTGCCCTCTGCCAGATGTACGGTGCGGCTCAGAAGAGTATCGGGCACACGCTTTATGAAGATATGGTTCTTGATGAGAGCGGCAAGTGCATCAGTGCCGACTTCACAGACTACGGTGTGCCCATGATCGAGGAAGCTCCGGAGGATTTCAAGGCGGTTCTCATCGATGTGAATGACCAGTATGGTCCTTTCGGCGCGAAGAGTATTTCAGAGATAGCCACGAACGGCGCAGCTCCCGCTATTGCAAATGCAATATATGATGCGGTGGGTGCAAGAGTCCGCAGCTGGCCGATCACACCGGAAAAGATACTCCGTGCTCTCGGAAAAATCTGAGAAAGGGCATTGCAAGGTGCTTTGACTTAAGGCCGGATGAGAAAATCATCCGGCCTGTTTATATGCAGTTTATTCCTTAAAATACAATGAGTAATCTGATTAGTATCTGTGACTTACAAAATGAAGTGAACACATGATTCTCAGCTGATTCATGTCTGATGAAATGTCTGATGCAAAAAGGAAAAAATCATCTTAAATTTTACCTTCCGTTTATGTTAGAATTCACTTATGAGTCAGGAATATTTCGATACTTTTTGTGAAATTCTGAATGAGGAGCTTCAGCCTGCACTGGGCTGTACCGAACCGATTGCGATTGCCTACGCGGCAAGCATGATGAGGCAGACGCTTGGATGTATTCCCTCCTTTATAAAGATCAGAACAAGCGGGAACATAATAAAGAACGTCAAGGCTGTCACAGTTCCAAATTCAGGTGGTATGAAAGGTATTGAGGTTGCTGCAATACTGGGCATTCTCGGCGGCCGTGCTGATCTTGTCCTTGAGGTTCTCTCCTGCATCACTTCAGGACAGATAGAAGAGACAAAGAAACTTATTGCGGATGGTTATGCATCTGTGCAGCTTGCGACAGGGGTTCCTTCCCTTTATATAGAAATCACAGGAGAAAAGGACGGACATTCGGCTCTGTGCATCGTTTCGGGAGAACATACGAACATCACAAGACTTGAGAAGGACGGAAATGTCATAATCGACAAGAAGTCATGTGCAAATGAAAACGAAGTGAAGACTGACAGGAGCTCTCTTTCAGTATCCCGCATCATAGATTTTGCAAAGAATGTTCCTCTGGATGCTATAGACAAGGTCATAACACGTCAGATTGACTACAACAGTGCGATTGCAAGGGAAGGTCTGTCAAGGAAGTACGGCGTTTCTGTCGGACGTACGCTGCTGACTCATTACGATGCCTCCGATGTGAGGATCAGGGCACGTGCAATGGCCGCTGCAGGCTCTGATGCAAGGATGTCGGGCTGTTCTCTGCCCGTGATAATAAATTCAGGTTCTGGAAATCAGGGGCTTACTGTTTCGCTTCCTGTCATAGAGTATGCAAAGGAATACAGGAAAACTCATGAGGAGCTTGTAAGAGCCCTTGCGCTTTCGAATCTCATTGCTGTTCATCAGAAAAGATATATAGGTCCTCTGTCTGCTTTCTGCGGGGCTGTGAATGCTGCAACAGGTGCAGCTGCCGGTATCTGCTTCCTGCTCGGCGGCAGTGATGAGGAAATAAGCCAGACAATCACGGATGTGCTTGCAAATGTCGGAGGCATAGTATGCGACGGGGCGAAACCCAGCTGTGCTGCAAAAATATCTTCAGCACTTGAGGCTGCGATACTGAGTTATGAGATGACAAAGGAAGGCAACTGCTTCAAAGGCGGTGAAGGCCTTGTCAATTCCGACATCGAGAAGACAATCGAGAGTTTCGGAAGGGTCGGACGTGAAGGCATGAAGGAAACTGATGCCGAAATACTGAAGATCATGCTAGATAACTGAAAAGCACAGTCACTTCGCCTCCACATGTCATGCCGAGTTCTCCATCCTTGCTGAGGTTATAAGTCTTTATGTATGATCCAGTGCACAGTGACGCTTCCTTTTTTGCTTCTTCTTCAAGCGCTCCTCCTCCTATGGTGCCGCTAGTAATATTCTGTGAGTTCACAATAAGAATCTGACCTTCACGTGCAGGAGTGGAGCCGGAGGCCTTCAGCACTCTGCAGATCACGCAGTTTCTCTCAGATGCAAGGGTCTTTATAAGAGAAGGGCTGACTATGCAGGCATTCTTCTCTTTTCTGTATACGGAAATTATTTCTGCCATGATTGATACTGCGATTTCCTGAGGTGTGAGTGCGTTTATTGAAAGTCCGATGGGACTGTGCACTTTGGAAAGCTTCTTTTCACTTATTCCTTTCTCTATCATCTGCTCAAAACAGTATTTGATTTTATTTTTTGAACCTATCATTCCGATATAGGAGCTTTTTCTTTTGAGACAGTAGTATAAACAATCACTGTCATAGGAATGTCCGTGTGTGAAAATGCAGAAATACGGGTTAATTATCTTATTAAGCTTTCTTACAGGAAGCTTTTCGAATGAAGCATGGATGAACTCAGTCAATGGCGGGAAGCAGTCCTTCATCCCGCTTCTGTCATCGATGACTGTCACCGCGAGGCCGCATTGCTGTGCGACCGGGACAAGGGACTGTGCGATATGACCGCCTCCGAACAGCACAAGATGTACAGGGTAGGTTAATGTACTTGTGTACTCTCCCTCCTCTCCGATATATTCATGTGCATTGCCCTCAGCATCGATGCTGACAGAGACACTCACCTGTTCACAGTCAAGTCTTTTCTCAAGTTCTTTATATATATTTGTGTGTTCACTCATTGATCACCTCATCCAGTGTTGATGCAAGTATTTCAATCTCCTCATCGCTTGTGAAAGGGGATGCGGAGATGCGCACTGTTCCCTGCGGGTAGGTTCCCAGTGCTTTGTGGGCAAGAGGAGCACAGTGAAGGCCGACTCTTGTCTCAATTCCTCTTCTTTCATTCAGAGCCCAGCATACCTGTGCAGGATCCATGTTTTCCGTGATGATGGAGAAAAGAGCTGTATGATGCTCAGGTACAAAGTCGCCTGCAACAGATATTCCGTTTATGCTCCTCAGCTTTTCGTAAAGGGATATTTTTACATCAGAAAGTCTGGATGAGAGAGAGTCCCTGTTTGCAGCGAAATAATCCAGTGCAGCCTCAAAACCGCACAGTGCCGGAGCATTCAGCGTACCGGCTTCAAATTTGTCGGGAAGGAAGGAAGGCATATCAAGACTGTCCGAGATGCTTCCCGTTCCTCCTGCAATCAGAGGCGTGAGACGCGCTGCTAAATCATCGCTGAGTATCATGCCGCCAAGACCTTCCGGACCCATGAAGCCTTTGTGTGCGCTGAAAGCAAGTGCGCTTATTCCAAGTGAATTGAAGCCGATGCGGCAGAAGGGGGAGGCCTGTGCGCTGTCAACTATCAGAGCCAGGCCGTGGGCCGATGCACACTCCGCTGCCTTTTCCAGGTCTGCGGTTATGCCGCTGACGTTTGAGGCAGCGTTAATTATAAGAGCTCTTGTGTTGTTCTGGACAAGGGAATGGAAGCTGTCAAAAAGCGTATTGCCCCTGCCATCATCCGGAAGCAGGGTGAACGGTATGCGGTGAAGGGAAAGAGATCTCAGCACGGCATTGTGCTCGAATGCTGTTGTGATCACATGATCCCTGTCGGTAAGAAAGCCTGCAATGATTGTGTTCATGCTTTCGGTGAGACCGGAAGAGAAGACAGGTATCCTGCCACCGGCACAGAACACATCTGCTGTTTTCTCCCGTATTGAAAACAGACTTTCCTCTTCTTTTCTTCCGCTCCTGCCGTATGTCCTGTTGACGTTCACGCACTCTTCATCCAGAAATCTGCTTACAGCCTCGCTGACACCCGGAGCTTTCGGATAGCTTGTCGCTCCGTTGTCAAAATAAATCCTTCTCATAGCCGGTATTATAGCAGAAGATGAATGAAAGTGCATGAAAATCATTGTATTTTGAAAAATATAATGGTAGCATGGAAAACATGAAAATATCATCAGAAAGAAGAAATCTGATTCTTACAGGTGCACTTGTCGCTGTTGCGGCATTTGTTCTCGTGCTTCTCGGCAATCCCGGCAACATGGGATTCTGCATTGCCTGTTTTCTGCGCGATATAGCAGGAAGCTTGGGGTTGCAGAGCGCTGCGACTGTGCAATATATGAGACCTGAAATACCCGGTCTCGTACTCGGAGCATTCATCATTTCGGTAATAAAAGGCGAGTTCAATCCACGATCCGGCTCATCTCCCGTGATCCGTTTTCTCATGGGTGCCGGCGTTTCAATCGGAGCGCTTGTATTCCTTGGATGTCCCCTGCGTATGGTTCTGCGTCTTGCAGCAGGAGATCTCAATGCACTCATGGGGCTTATCGGATTCGTAATGGGTGTCGCGGTGGGTTCAGTATGCCTGAATATGGGATTTTCACTCGGGCGTACAAAAGAAACAACCCGGCTTGAAGGCAGCGCGATAAGCATAATAAGCATCATCCTTCTTATTATTCTTGCTTGTGCACCGTCCCTGCTGCGTTTCAGTACATCCGGACCTGGCAGCATGAGGGCTCCTGTAATCGCATCACTTGCAGCCGGACTTCTTGTGGGTGTTTTCGCCCAGCGTTCCAGAATGTGTTTCGCCGGCGGTCTGAGGGATCTTTTCCTTATCAAGGACACAACCCTCATCACAGGTTTCATCGCTGTCTTCCTCTGTGCACTCGTGCTTAACATTGCAGGCGGAAATTTCACTCTTGGCTTTGAAGGTCAGCCTGTCGCCCATACCGATGCGCTGTGGAACATCATGGGCATGACTGCAGTCGGCTTCGGTTCGGTGCTTCTCGGCGGCTGTCCGCTCAGACAGCTCATTCTTGCAGGAGAAGGCAACAGTGACAGTGCGGTGACAGTTCTCGGTCTTATAGCAGGCGGCGCGGCAGCGCATAACTTCTCGCTTGCATCTTCAACTGACGGCCCTACAAACGGTGGCAAAACCGCCGTGATCCTCATTCTGCTGTTTTTTGCAGCAGTTGCGGCAGTTTCAATTTATGTGAACAGGAGGAAAGAGAATTGAGTATGCTTGACACTTCCGGTTTCAGCTGCCCTGAACCGGTCATAATGACGAAAAAAGCCCTTAAGGACAGGCCTGCATCGCTGAGCGTCATTGTCGATAACGTTGCAAGCCGCGAAAACGTCACACGCTATGCCGAGGCGACGGGGTACAAGGTAAAGAGGACGGACAAGGATGGGAAATGGATTCTTTCTCTGACAAGGTAGTCATTACATTCCATTCTCATTATGATGCGAATAAACAGAAGAGGAAGCTTGAGGACAATGCTCTCAAAGCTTCTCTCATTCCGGTTCCGCGTTCCCTTTCTTCAAGCTGCGGAACCGCTCTGGTAATGGATGAGCATGATTTTGACACATCTCTTCTGATCACTACCATTGAAGGAGCATTTGTTTTTAAGGAGGGCAGATGGTCAGGCTTACCAAAAGTGTGAAGACAAGCGGCTGTGCCGCCAAGCTTCCGTCAAAGACTCTGAATGAAATACTATCATCTCTTCCTCTCATGGAGGATGAGAATCTTATTGTAGGCTTTGAGACCAGCGATGATGCCCTGGTCTATGACCTGGACGGTGAGAATCTTCTTGTCGAGTCCGTTGATTTCTTTCCTCCCGTTGCCGATGACCCTTATGAATTCGGACAGATAGCAGCTGCGAATGCGCTTTCTGATCTTTATGCGATGGGAGCAGTGCCGAAACTTGCGATGAACATAATGTGTTTCCCATCCTGCATGGATCTTTCCATCATGAAAGACATACTCCTCGGTGCACAGGATAAGGCAAGGCAAGCCGGATGCGTGATCGCGGGCGGACATACAATTGCAGATTCTACGATCAAATTCGGCCTTGCCGTGACAGGCTTCACGACAAAGAAAAGGCTGTGGACAAATAAAAGCGCAAGAGAAGGGGATGCGATAGTCATCACTAAGAATCTCGGAGTCGGAATAATCAATACTGCGGCCAAGGCGGATATGGCAGATGAATGCGATGTGAAGGCCGCTCTTGAGAGCATGAAAACTCTTAACAGAAAGGCCTTTGAGACTGCCTGTCGCCATGATATTCATGCTGCGACAGATATAACAGGATTCTCCCTGCTGGGGCATCTGTTTGAAATGGCACAAGCCGCATCCCTCTCTGTACGTCTCAATTCTTCCGCTCTTCCTTATTTTCCTGCGTCCCTCGAGCTTGCCCGTCTCGGACTCATACCGGAAGGTGCATACCACAACAGGGATTACGTTGAGGACAAGGTGCGCTTCGCATCATCAGTTCCAAGAGAACTTATAGACATAATGTTCGATCCGCAGACATCAGGACCGCTGTGTCTTGCGATGAGTGAGGAGGATGCCATTTCCTTTGTAAGGGAATTCGGAGAGCCTGCGGCAATTATAGGATGTTTCACAGCCAGAGGCTGCAGCGTGATTGATGTCAGCTAGATATTCTCTTCTTTCTTCATTTGCCCCTCTTTTCTCTTCCTGTTCCTGCTGTTAAACGCTAGACTGTAGAAAAGGAGATAAGCATGGCTGACAACATAATGGATGACTTCCTGCTTTTCGTGGGAAGCGATGAAGAGGTGAAAGAAGAACTTGATTCAAGAATCATGAACTATCCCGGAGAGGCTCGCTTCATCACGCGCGATGTCCTGATTCCCTATGCGAAGGAACACGGTTATGAAATCAGCGAGGAAGATGTTGAGCTTTACATCGGCCATGAGCTTGACGGGAGCGAGGTTCCTTCTTTCCTGCTGGAAGGAAAAAAGTGAACGCAACAAAGTGCAACAAAATCGCTTGTCATGTGCGGTTTTACGTGATAGAGTTCACTTGTAAGCAAAATTTATCCGGAACAAGGAGTTGATCTATGAAGACAAAAGAAGAAATCAGGAGCATGATTGAGGAGCTTTCAAAGAAAGATACAAGCAGAATGTATCTCAATGACTTTTTCCACACATGGAAGGAAAGCGATGATGAGCTGGCTGCAGTATTTGAAGTTGCCGAAATACTGAGGGCAATGAGAGAAAACAACATCTCTACGAAGGTATTTGATTCAGGTCTTGGCATTTCCGTCTTCCGCGACAACTCAACCCGCACCCGTTTTTCTTTTGCCTCAGCCTGCAACCTTCTCGGTCTTGAGGTTCAGGATCTTGATGAGAAAGTCAGCCAGATCGCTCACGGCGAGACTGTAAGGGAGACTGCAAACATGGTTTCCTTCATGGCTGATGTCATCGGCATAAGAGACGATATGTACATCGGCAAGGGACATACATACATGAAGACTGTTGCCGACAGCGTTGAGGAAGGCTACAAGGACGGCGTTCTCGAGCAGAGGCCCACAATAGTCAACCTCCAGTGCGATATCGACCACCCGACACAGACAATGGCTGATGCACTTCACGTCATCAACCATTTCGGAGGAGTTGAGAACCTGAAGGGAAAGAAGATCGCAATGACATGGGCTTATTCACCGTCTTACGGCAAGCCTCTTTCCGTTCCTCAGGGTATCATCGGTCTCTTCACACGTTTCGGCATGGAAGTCGTGCTTGCACATCCGGAAGGCTATGAGATCATGAAGGATGTCGAGGATGTCGCAGCGGAGAATGCAAAGAAGGCAGGCGGTTCATTCAGGAAAGTCAACACAATGGAAGAGGCTTTCAAGGATGCCGATATAGTATATCCGAAGTCATGGGCACCGTACGCAGTGATGGAAGAGAGGACAAAGCTGGTCGGAGAAGGAAAGTTCGAGGAGCTCAAGGATCTTGAGAAGAGGTGTCTTGAGAATAATGCGAAGTTCAAGGACTGGACATGTACCGAAGAGCTGATGAAGACGACAAAGGACGGAAAGGCTCTCTACATGCATTGTCTCCCTGCTGATATCACAGGACTCAGCTGCAAGGAAGGCGAGGTCGAGCAGTCTGTATTCGACCGCTATCTTGTTCCTCTTTACAAGGAAGCCAGCTACAAGCCGTACGTCATTGCTGCAATGATCTTCCTGTCAAAGTTCAGCAATCCTTCAGCCAAGCTTGCCGAGGTGCTTGCTGATTCAAAACCGAGAGTGAAATAAGACAGCAGGCCACAGCATAATATCAGATTAAAATCACAGATGCCGCTTAAATCAGTTTTGAGAGCCGGCAGTATTTGTTAATCAGCAACAGAGCAGGACTTCGGTTCTGCTTTGTTCATTAAAACAATAGGGAAAGGGCAAAACAGGCCATCAGGGACGAATTTCCACTGGACAATACTGGAATCAGATATACATCAGTTAATCAGCGGTATTTTCAGGTTTTATTACTGCCGGTGGTGTTTCCGGCAGTGTTCCAGTTTTCAGTATTGATGGACAGAAGTTACCATTTTTCAGATTCCGTATTCCGCAAGCTCATCTTCACTGATGCCGTATCCGTAGAAGAGAGAGTAGAAACGTTCTGCTTCAGCTCTGACATCAGCACCGGCCTGACTGCCGTAGAATACATCTGCTGCCCACCATATCCCGATCAGACGGTTGATTGAAGGAGGGGAGTCGATCCAGTTGTTTATTATTTCCGGAACAAGATACACCCTGCCGTTCTTTACGGCATCAAGAGTCTGCCATGATGAAGTTTCGGCAAGAATGGAATTGTATGCATCCTCATTTGAGAGAATGATCACATCGGGATTCCAGAGGAAAAGCTGTTCAAGACTTATTGCATTACCTCCTGATGAGAATGTCGAGGGAACAACATTGACTCCCCCGACAGCCTCAAGAACCTCTCCATGGAAGTTGCCGGACGGAATCGCCTCAAGTCCGTCAAGGGACGATGAGTAGTAGAATGAAACTGTTCCTCCGAATAATTCTTTCATATCTTCAGCGAAAGCAACTGCCTCTTCGGCGTATGAGGCAAGCTCTTTTCCTCTCTCCTCATCGCCAAGAAGCTCTCCCAGCCTTATGTATGTATTGGCACTGTCTGCAAGATATGATTCAATGAACACCACCGGGATTCCGATCTGTTCCTCAAGCACATCTAGATCCGAGATCATCTCATCGGCTGATCCCTTTATCTCGCCGATATCGATGACAACATCGGGATTGACTACAATCAGGGCTTCCTTGTTGAGGTTTGCCTTCTTTCCGTAAAAAGTCCCGAGGACTGGTATGTCATCATTGAGATCAGGGTAGTAGACTCTTTCCTCATCATTCATTGCTGTTGTCAGTCCGCTGATCTTTGACTGGTCGAATGTGAGAAGAATGACCTGTGCCATTGAGCCGCTCGGTGTGACTGAGGTTATATCGGAGGGAACGTTTACAGTACGTCCGAGATCATCAGTGAAACTCACCATATGCTTTTCACTGGCACTAGATGTACTCTCGCCGCTTCCCTGTGCACTCAGGCACGAGAGAACTGTCAACAGAAGCAAAATCATTGTAAATGTTTTTCTCATATCCTTTCCTCCTTTTCTATCACAAACAGGCCGAAGGCTTTGTCATTTACCACTTTTATTGGGTAAGGCCCGCTGTCACTGACAACTTTCCTGCTGAATGGTCTTCCTCTTTTCGTGTAGTTTTCCTCTATGAATATTTGAAGCTCTTCTTCATCTTTCAGATACTGGTCAAAATGCAGGTGTTCCTTCATTACAGTGAAAGATGCCTTTTTCAATGCAAGAAATGATGCGATTTCATTGCTTTCCCTGTAGGACGTCTCCGTGTAGTCCGCATGCTCGCTGCTTACGTAGATGAGCTTTTTCTTGCATGCACGCATAAGCTTTTCATAGTTGTCTTCAACGGTGAGGCGGCCGAAAAAAACACACAATGCCGTATCTGCGGCATCGGCAAGTTCGTAGCAGTCCGCCTTGATGAAGGTATCATCAGGATACAGCCGTGATGCTGTCTCAAGTGCCGTATCATCAATGTCATAACCAGTGATGCAGAAACCTCTTGATGACAGCTCGTGAGTCAGAGTCCCAAGTCCGCATCCGAGTTCGGCAATGCTAATTCCTTTTTCAAGATAAGGCTGTATGAGAGTGGCAAGAGATGAGTGAAAGCAGCTCATTGATGCGGCTCTGAGATACATATCGGTTTTTCTCTCATTCCACCATCCCATCATTCACTCTCCTTTGGAATGCAGATGTAATGCCCTTTGTATTCTTCAACCGAGATATCAATATCATAGAATGAAGAGAGAATGCTTGATCTGGCAAGTTCGGCAGGGGATGCATCATAACACAGCTTCCCGTCTTTTATGAGAATGATGCGGGAGGCATAGTTCAGCGCCTGCTCAAGATTGTGAGTCGAAACGATTGCCGTATAGCCGTCCCCGGTCAGGGTCTTGATGTTTCCAAGAGTCTTGATCTGGTTCGCCCAGTCAAGATTGGATGTCGGCTCATCAAAGAGCAGAATGCCGGCATCCTGTGCAACAGCCCGGGCGCAGAGAACAAGCTGCCTCTCTCCTCCTGAGAGCGTATTTGTCTTACGATCGGCAAGATCGGCTATATGGAATTTCTCAAGCGCCTCATATGCCTTCCTGACTTCCTTTTCCTTCGGAGATGAAAGACTTGAGATCATGCTTGTCGTACCCATGAGAACGCTTGTGAGCACACTGTAGGAAAAAGCCGGATTGCTTTCCTGGGGAATATATGCGATCCTTCGTGCCTTTTCCCTCGTGCTCATTGAGGAGAATGGTATGCCGTCACATAACACTTCTCCTTTCTGCGGGTTCAGCAGTCCCAGAAGGTTTTTGAAAAGTGTGGTCTTTCCAGCACCGTTGCGCCCGAGGATTACCGTGAATTCTCCCTTTTCAAATGAAGCGGAAATTCCGTCAAGGACATTTCTTTTTCTGTCATAGCTGAATGTGAGATCCCTTATTTCAAGTTTCATGTTTTCTTTCCCTCCCGTATGATGAGATAAAGGAAGAAAGGCGCTCCTATGAAACTTGTGAGTATTCCTATCGGTATCTCACTTGTGGTCAGGTTCCTTGAGACAGTGTCGACAAGCATGAGGAATGATGAACCCATGAGAATTGTCGCGGGAATTGTCTTCCTGTAATCGCATCCCATGCTCATGCGGACAAGATGGGGAATCACGAGGCCGATCCAGCCGATCATTCCTGCTGCTGCCGTTGATACGGCTGTCATGAGCGTTGCACACACGACTGCTGTGAAGCGTATGGCTTTCGTGTTCACGCCGAGGCTCACGGCCTCTTCCTCTCCGAGAGTCATCACATTGAGATTCCAGCGTATCAGATACAGGACTATAGCCGGGAGTGTTATGAGAAGTGCGCATGCGCCAAGATCACTGTTTCTTGTCGAACTGAGAGAGCCTATGAGGTAGTATGTGATCTGGGGAAGGACATCATCCGTATCCGCAACAAGCTTTATGAAACTTAAAAGCGAATTGAAGAGGGAAGAAATCATTATCCCTGCCAGGACGAGCCCCAGTACCGGCTGTCCCGGTACACGGCGTGCTATCATGAGGACAATGAGCACTGCGGTTATTCCTCCCAGGAAGCTCATTGCAGATATGGAGAAATAGCCCATGCCGGCGAGGATGCCAAGCGCGCTGCCTGCAGCGGCGCCCGAAGTGCTGCCAAGCACATCCGGCGACACCATCGGGTTCTGGAATATGCCCTGGTACACAAGGCCTGAGAGCGACAGCCCGGCTCCTATGAATGCTCCTATGAGAACTCTCGGAAGTCTTATGTTGAATACCACAGTCTCTGCCTGTGATGACCATGTCTTCTCAAGCGGAATTATGCGTGAGAGAAGGATACGGATGAGGGTGATGGGATCCACCGGGTAACGGCCCAGTGCAAAGGAAATGAAAAATATGAAGATGAACAGAACGAGCAATACGGGCAGGACATACGGTCTGTCCTTCACTCTGAATTTTACTGTATTTTCCGTTTCCCTGCCTTTATGCATGGCAATACTATAGCACGGAAAACCCAATATTCAAACAAAAATATAATGGAAAATACGCTGGCAGCATCCTTACAGGAAATGATAATCAGCCGTATTCAGGATCGATCGTGAATTCAAACGAGAAATCAGGATAGTACAGCTTGAGCGCTTTTGTCAGCTTGTTTCTGAGGTTGACTGAATTCTTGACATTGAAGTCCACAACCACATCGAAGTGAACCATATGGGTGTCGAAGTGCACGTGGAATGCATGCAGGGAAAGCACATGATGACTTGTGGTCTTCATGATCTCAAGGACTTTTTCCTTCATTTCCCTCACATCGGCGCGGTAGTCATTGACCGCATACATGCCGAATGTCATGTATATACCGAGCTGATCCATGATGTCTTTCGTGGTGTCGGTCATGGCATCGAATATGTCCTCGGCATGTGTGTCTATCGGAACCTCGACATTGCATGTGCCAAGTGTCCTCTCCGGGCCGTAGTTGTGCAGCATTATATCATAGCCGCCTTTGAGAGGCGGATGCTTCTCGATGATCGATCTTATTTTCTCAACTGTCTCCTCGCCCGGTCTTTCTCCCATTATCGATGAGACAGTCTCATGCACAGATGAAAAACCGCTGCAGAGTATGAAGAGGGAGACGATGATGCCGGCAATACCGTCAACAGGGAAGCTTGTGAGAGGGCTGAAGAGTGCGGATACAAGGGTGAGGAATGTGACAAGCACATCGCTGAGCGCATCCTTTCCCGTGGCGATGAGTGAGTCCGAATCGATTTTCCTTCCCTGTTTCGTGTTGAGTATGCTGAGAAAAATCTTTGCCGCGATGGATGCTGCTATTATCACATAGCCTGCAGAAGAAAGACTTACAGGAGAAGGGCTGCGTATCGCATCAACGGAAGAGGTGAGACACTGGAAACCTGTGACGATAACGAGGAAGGAGACGATGAGTGCCGACAGGTATTCCATTCGTCCGTAGCCGAGGGGATGCTTTCTTGTGGGGCGCTTTTTGCCAAGCGAATAGAAAGTCATTGTGACAAGGCTGCTGACACAGTCTGCTGCGTTGTTCACGGCATCATTGATGATTGAAACCGAACCTGATACGAAACCTGTGATCATCTTGAACACGACAAGAATGAGGTTGGTGATGATCCCGATCCCTGTGACTTTTGTGATGACAGCCTGTCTTTCCTCTGCTTTTATCATATTCGCGTATGATAAGCCGCAGGCAATGGCGCGTCAATTGAGAAATGAGGAAATTGCGGAATAATATTTTGTGAGCACTTCAGAAGGCGAGGATATGATTTCATGTTTTGTTCCCGGCATTCTGACAAGAGTGCACCTGCCGCTGCATGATGCGAAGTGTTCAATGCTCTGGTTGTCAACCATGTTGTCTTTATCGGCCTCGAAAACAAGAACGGGGATGCATATCTTTTCTGCATTTTTCATGACATCACGGCATGCATCAAAAGCGCAATTCACCCATCCGTATGTCGGATTTGACATCTTCAGCAAAACATTGCTGTCTCTCACCGAGGTGTAGTAAATCCATCTTTCGCGGCTTGTTGAGCAGGAGTTCTCGAATTTCTCTTTTCCGGAAAATACTGTCACCGGTTCTTCAGCCCTGCCCAGAGCGCACATCAGCCTTGCTGCGCTGTGTGCCATGAACCCTGTGATTCCCTTCAGCCTGAGCGAGAGCATGGGGGATGAGAGTATGAGCTTTGAATACACTCCGGGATGCATCTCTTCGAAAAGAGCTGCGATGCAGCCTCCCATGCTGTGTCCGTAAAGATACACAGGCAGTTCCCCTGAATGAGGAACGGCAACTTCCTGCGTTATTGAAAGGAGATCCTTCAGATAGGTATTGAAATCATCTATATGGATGCTGGTGCTCTCTTCCGTCACCCTCACGCTTCTGCCATGTCCGCGGTGCTCGTAGATCAGGCAGTTATACCCCAGACGAACCATGTAGTATATGAACTCTCTGTACTTATACATTCCTTCTGAGAAGCCATGGACGATGACCAGCGTGCCTTTGGCAACGTCACTTGTATGCATTGAGTAGTATAGTCCGCCTGTCGTATAGCCTTTCTTCTGGCGCGAACTCAGATACGGCAGCACCTTCCTTGCGATTCCTGCCTGAAATTCTCCGTCGTTGAATATAAGATCCTGAATGTCATCCATAATTTTACCTCTGATTCTAACAGAAAAGCACGCTGCAGACAATGAAATCAGCATCCATGGTGGGGACTTTTGTCTTCCGATGTGCAATAATGGAATATATTCAGGAGGAATGTTATGGATAAAGCATTGGAGTATCATTGCATGAACGGCGTGCCCGGCAAGGTGAGCGTTGTGCCGACAAAGCCCTGCATGAGTGCGGAAGATCTTTCATATGCATACACACCGGGTGTGGCGAAACCCGTTCTTGAAATCGAGAAAGACAAGGCTAATGCATACAGATACACTTCAAAGGGGAATCTTGTTGCCGTTATCTCAAACGGAACGGCGATTCTCGGGCTGGGGGACCGCGGCGCACTGGCAAGCAAGCCCGTAATGGAAGGAAAAGGAGTTCTTTTCAAGAGGTTTGCCGACATTGATGTGTTCGACATCGAGATAAACGAGAAGGATCCCGACAAGCTGATAGAAATCATAAAGGCTGTTTCTCCTTCATTCGGAGGCATCAATCTTGAGGACATAAAGGGACCGGAATGTTTCTATATTGAGAGAGAGCTGATAAAGCAGTGCGACATTCCTGTCTTCCACGACGACCAGCACGGCACTGCGATCATTGCGACTGCAGGTCTCATGAATGCCCTTGATATAGCCGGTAAGGATATTTCAAAGGTGAAAGTTGTCGTCAACGGTGCCGGTGCTGCGGGAATTTCCTGTTCCAGGATGTTCATTGCGGCAGGTGTGAGGAAGGAGAATCTCACTCTTTGCGACAGCCGCGGTGTGATTTACAGCGGCAGGGAAGGCCTTACGCCCGAGAAGGCCCGGTTCGCCCGCGATACGGCTGAGCGTACTCTTGAGGATGCAATGAAAGGCGCCGATGTGTTCATGGGCCTTTCCGTTGCAGACTGTGTCTCATCAGAAATGCTGCTTTCAATGGAAGCTGATCCTGTGGTGTTTGCAATGGCTAATCCGAACCCCGAGATCACATATGAGAAGGCAAAGGCCACACGCAGTGATGTAATAATGGCAACCGGCAGAAGCGATTACCCCAATCAGATAAACAATGTGCTCGGTTTCCCGTTCATCTTCCGCGGTGCCCTTGATGTACGTGCGTCAAAGATAACGGAGAATATGAAGATGGCCGCTGCCGTTGCACTGAGGGATCTTGCAAGGAAGGAAGTTCCCGAAAGTGTCAGCAAGGCATACAACGGACAGCATTTCTCATTCGGCCGTGACTATATCGTTCCAAAACCGTTTGATCCGAGGGTGATTGAGGAAGAGGCCGTTGCAGTTGCAAAGGCTGCGGTGGAAGACGGTGTGGCAATGTGTCCCATTGAAGACTGGGATGCCTACCGTGCCTCACTCAGAGAGAGAATGGCGAAATACTGGAAGTGAATCTTGAAAAAGAAAAAGCCGGAGAAACTCTCCGGCTCATATGCCCTGTTGGATTCGAACCAACCACCTGCTGCTTAGAAGGCAGCTGCTCTATCCAGGTGAGCTAAGGGCACATTGTCATCATCAGTTTCCTGACGACACTTGCTGGATATTACACGAAAGAAAAATATTGTTCAAGAGGGTTGTGAAAATTAGAGGCAGAGCCGGCCTCATGCTGTACTGTTTTTTCACTCGTTGATTTCAATCATTTCAAGCAGCTTCTGTGCCGCCTCTATGGGAAAACCCTGAGGAGGGGATGAAAGAATCTCCTCGAGCAGCTCATGGGTGTTGCGTGACTGAGGGAGCATGAAGCCGGCCTCCCTCATTATATCTTCAGCGACAAGTCTTGAGGAAAGGGCTATTGCCGCAAGCAGTTTTTTCTCTCCCGGTCTGTCCGTTTTCCTTGCGAGCTGACGGGCAATCCTCTCACTTCTGCATCTGTTTCCAGCAAGGGATGTGAGAATGCTCTTCACATCATCATTCTTCTTCTGCTGAGGAGGATACTGGGTGACCACCATGCTGATTGCCCCGCTCGGGCAGGCTGTCGCACACTCGCCGCATCCGATGCACTTGTCCGTATCTATTATGCTGTTCTCTGTATCGGTCGCTCCGGTAGGGCAGACATAAAGGCACAGACAGTCCTTTGTGCAGAGCCTGAGATTCCTGACTGCGTTTCTCTTCATATCTCACCTCCGTCAACACTTTTGAATTTCCAGGAAGGAACCTTGCATACAGGACACAGTTCAGGCGGTTTCCTGCCGATATAGACAAACCCGCATACCGTGCACAGCCACACCTCGCTTTCCTTCAGCAGTTCTTCTCCTCCCTTTCTGTACTGCGAGAGCAGGGAACGTGCGATTCTCGTCACTTTCTCACCCCATGTGCAGATCCTCAGCGCCCCTCTGTCCCTGTTTTCCTCTGCTGTTTTCCTTGCTGCGGGGTAGGTTTGTGAAATATCCTGTCCGATAAGAGCGTCAAGAGTTTCAGACGATGCATCTGTGTCATTGTCTGAAAGCGAAGTGTAGAAAGCCGCGATCTTTGCAAACAGCCGGGCTTCCTCGGCTCTGTACTGTTTCTCGCATCCTCTTGCCAGATTTGAGAAAATGGCGGCAAGCACACCGTCTGAAAGCTTTGTCTCCCCCTGTCCCTGTTCAGTGCTTTCATTTTCCCTGCCGTCGTATTCCCGCTCCTTCTTCTCCTCAAGCGGATCGAACATGGCCTTTTCTGCACCGCAGCGCGGGCATGTCCACTGTGGCGGAAGGGAAGAGAAGGAAACTTTCTCTGTCTCTTCGTCATGGACGTAGCCGCATACTGTACATATGTATTTCATCGGCACTCCTCTTTTCCCTCTAGACTAGCATCAGTTGCCGGATTCAGATAATTTTTCTTTGTGACAATCCGACACATAATGGCGGAAGCATGCATTCTTTCAGATGCATCTGTTTTCAAATAAAGAATATATAATGAATAGAAACATGAAATTGCGATAAGAATCTTTATTTTGGCCGATACCTGTTATTATCTATTCTTTATTGTGAAAAGACGGTAAAATCGAAGTAAAATAATTGTAACAAGTAGGTAACATGGACGTATCATTTTCGTATTTCGTTTCTGAAATCATGTCATCGCCGATACTTCTGGTGTCGGTTGTGCTCACGCTTTCAGTAATTTTCGTCAACGGCTGGACCGATGCACCTAATGCTATTGCCACATGTATAACCACACGCTGTCTGTCAACGCGCAAGGCCATAATAATGAGCGCGGTGTTCAATTTCCTTGGCGTATTCATCATGACACATATAAACGCGAGTGTTGCATCAACCATTTCAAACATGGTCGACTTCGGGGGAGATACGGAAACGGCGCTGGTAGCGCTTTCCGCCTCCCTTTTTTCTATTGTGGTGTATTCGACCGGAGCATCATACCTGGGAATCCCCACAAGCGAGAGCCACAGTCTCATAGCCGGTCTGACGGGAGCTGCGATCGCTACTCACAACAGTCTTGAAGGTGTCAACTTCGCTGAATGGGTAAAGGTCATATACGGTCTTTTCGCATCTCTTTTCCTCGGTTTCGTGATCGGCTACGTGATCTGCAAGCTGATCGGATTCATCTTCCGCTGGATGGACCGCAGGAAGGCCAACACATTCTTCACTTACACCCAGATCGGGGGAGCTGCGGCAATGAGCTTCATGCACGGAGCTCAGGACGGACAGAAGTTCATAGGCGTTCTTTTCCTTGCCGTCGCTTTCTCAAACGGACAGACAAGCGTGGAGGGCATGCTCATCCCGGCATGGCTCATGATGCTGTGCTCCGTCGTCATGGGTGTGGGCACCAGCGTCGGCGGTGAGAAAATCATAAAGAGTGTCGGAATGGACATGGTGAAGCTTGAGAAGTATCAGGGGACATGTGCCGACATAGCCGCATCGCTGTGTCTTCTGCTGTCTTCGCTTTTCGGCATTCCGGTTTCCACGACACATACAAAGACCAGTGCCATCATGGGAGTTGGCGCATCCAGAAGGCTTTCAGCCATAAACTTCTCCGTCGTGAAGGACATGGTGCTCACCTGGATATTCACATTCCCGGGCTGCGGTCTCATAAGCTTCATAATGGCAAAGCTTTTCATGCTTATTTTCTAAGGAGGACTCAATAATGAAAAAACAGGATCAGTTCTATTTCGATAATTTCGTTGAATGCACGGATTGTGCTCTCAGGGCCGCAAGACTTCTTCAGGACACAATGAAGAATTTCGATCCCGCAAAGATAAAGGAAGACATGGACAAGATGCATGACATAGAGCATGAGGCCGATACGAAAAAGCATGAGATGCTTGCCGTGCTCATGAAAGCCTTTATGACTCCGATTGAAAGAGAGGACATCATGCTGCTCTCTTCCTGTCTTGACGAGGTTACCGACAAGATTGAGGATGTCGTGCTCCGCATGTACTGCAACAACATCCATGACATCCTGCCTGCCGCAATCGATATGGCAAGGATTGTCGTCGACAGCTGCGAGGAGATGGTCATCCTGCTCGAAGAGTTCAAGAACTTCAAGAAGAGCAAGTCAATCCATGAACACATCATCAGGATAAACACACTCGAGGAAGATGCCGACCGCCTGTTCATCCAGGCCATGAGGGAACTGCATGAACATGAGGATGATCCCATCAGTATGATCAAGTGGAGAGAGATTTACTTCTATCTTGAAAAATGCACCGATGCCACAGAGCACGTGGCGGATGTTGTTGAAAGAGTCATAATGACCAACAGCTGAGAAAAGTCCTGTTAATAAAAAGCAGCGGCACCTTTTCAGGTGCCGTCATTGTCTTCAGTCAGTTGCCGTGGTTCCTTCCCATGCAAGGTTGCCGTCCTTGTCGGTATAGGTATAGGCGATGGCATGGTAGACGACAGGATCCTTGTCCTTCCAGCTTCTGTAGGCAGCGCTTACACCGGAAGCCATTCCTCTGTTGTTATTGTAGTCCTTGCCTTTGTCGGCAAGAATCGTCCTCAGTGCACCCAGTGAGATCCTGATCTTCTTTGAGTAAAGCGCGATTGCCAGCTCACCTATGAAGTCATATACATCTTCGGTATTGCGAAAATCAGCCATTTGTTTCCTCCTTTTTTCTCTTTTGCTAATTTAAAGATAGATTGCATCCTCTCTTTTTTCAAGGAAAATCATGAAAGGGGAACATAATTTCCCGTACCGGGGATGTCCGATATTATTTCATAGCGGTATACTGTTTCCACATTGCTGCTGGAAAATGTCTTCCCGAGTGAAATATAGCCCACTGCTGACAAAGGCGTCCGCGCATCCCCGCTTGCTATGATGTTCAGCCTGATGTCAGATGTATTGTAGTCTTTTCTGTCATCTTTTCTGTTTATGTTGTAGTCATAGCTGAGAATTTCAAATGTCGAATATATTCCTATCCGCACAGAAGTGTTGTTCTCAATATTGAATTTAACGCCCATATCCCAGTCAAGGGCAAGCAATGTATCATAACTCGTGCTTTCATATGTGCCGGAGGAATCTGCGAGCATCATTACGTGCTCTTCTATTTTGAAACCGATTCCCGCATAGGCATCAAATGCAGGAGAGAAAACATATCTTACGGCAGGTCCTAGAATGAGCGTGAAACGGAATTCCGTCGAAGGATATGTTTCATCTCCGGCTGTTATCCCGGTATCTCCGTTCTCGTCCGAAGCATCTATCTTGTCATCCTGCCATATGCTTCCGATTGTTGCCAGCGGTGCCTGAAGACCGATTCTGACGAAAAGTCCGTTTGTCCGGCTGTTGCCGATAAAGCCGAAACCAGTGTAGTCAAGACCGAATGTTGAACTGTCCATTATTGCGAGTGACTGCGATACGGTTTTATAGAACGTGAAATCATAGTCCGAAAAAACAGATGCACAGAAAAGGCATTCCGTGCCGAGGATCATAATTGTAATCATGATGAGTACTGCTTTTCTTGGACTGGACATATTTGAAATTATAGAAAAGGATACAGTCATGGGCAAGCGGAAGCGCCCGTATGAATGCCGATAAAAAAAACTCTCCGATCCGGAGAGCCTGCATGCGTATCTGCGAAATGTATTCGGGATGAATGGACTCGAACCATCGATATTCTGCTCCCAAAGCAGACGCCATAGCCGCTAGGCGACATCCCGATGCCTTAAAGCACAAGCGGTATTGTTGCCCAAGATGTGAAAAGAGTCAAGAGAGATTTCACAAATACTTCAAAATTGTTAGACTGGTGTGCATGAACAAAGATGCTTTCAGGATTCTTTCCGCTATTTATCCGGATGATATAAACTTTCTGGATGAGAAAGATGATTTCCGCTTTCTTGCTTCCGTGCTTCTTTCTGCGCAGACGACAGACAAACGCGTCAATGAAGTGACTCCGGTTCTTTTTGCCAGATACGGCAGTGTGGAAGAACTTGCCTGTGCGGATACGGAAAAGCTGGAGGAGATACTTCATCCGCTCGGCTTTTATCATGCCAAGGCGAGAAATCTCAAGGCGCTTGCACAGAAGATCAATGCTCTGGGATATATTCCCGATACGATTGATGAACTCGTGAAACTTCCCGGAGTCGGCCGGAAAACGGCAAACTGCTACATAGGCCATATACTCGGATGTGGTGCCGTCATCGTGGATACGCATTTTTCCCGTGTCGCACAAAGACTCGGCTATACAAACGAAACCGATCCCGGAAAAATAGAGGTGGATATAAGAAGGGAATTTGATGAAGATGAGCTTTTCCGTCTGTCCATGGTGCTGAATCTGCACGGGCGGACATGCTGTCATGCCAGGAAGCCTGAATGCCAGTCCTGTCCGGTGAAAGCCTACTGCAGCAGCTGGTAGCCGTATTCAGTGCATTTCAGCATGGCAAGCCTGAGTTTTGATGCGTTTATATGCATGCATGAGGTAAAAGGAACAGGCGCGGCTGAAATGTAAAGGCCTGCAGGGCGGATATCAAGAGAAAGCTCTTTCTGTATTGATGAGAGTGTTCCGCTTTCATTCAGCACATAGCCGAAGTCTGTCATGAGCGCATTGTCCGTGGTGAATGAGATGCAGTGCTTCCAGCTTTTCCTTTCAAATCCTTTCTTCTCTGTCCGGCCGAGGATTATGACAGGTGGAATGGAGAAAAGCGATATCTCTCCGCTCTGCCTGAAAAGCGACTTTTTCAGCTCGCGTGTTTTCCCCTCCGCCTCTTTGTCCATGATGAGGACAAGCAAATTTTCATTCATATGTAAAACATTACAATAATAAGAAGAATTGTGGTAGAATCCACTTTACAAACTTTCTCTTTTTTTGATAGAGTCTAATACGTTGCGGCGATTCGCTTCTCTGTTCATGCTCACGGATTGTAACAGATTCGTACAGAAGAGCCTATGGCTGATATAGAATAATAAACTGACTAAGGTGGATATAATCATGGCAAGAAGATGTGACATTTGCGGAAAAGGTACTGTTGCGGGACAGGTTGTTCCCCGTAAAGGTAAGCCTAAGAAGGAAGGTGGTGTCGGACAGCACATTGGCGTAACAAAGAAGAGAGAATTCAGACCGAATCTTGTTACAATAAAGACAATAATCAACGGCACACCGAAGACAATAAAGGTATGTACACGCTGTCTCAGAAGCGGAAAGATCCAGAAGGTTGTATAATCTGCTGAAAATATTCATCATAAATTTTCGTTTCTGAACAAGGGCCCCTATGCGGGCTCTTTCTGTATCCAGAGGTAAGTAAAGATAAAAAAAGAGGTGAGAATGGAAACTTTAAGAGTACATGCGGTGGAAGGCGGAATGATCTCATCCCCGGGCGGAATGGAAAAGCTCAGGGAAATCCTTTCCATTTATGACAATCCATGTCAGGTGGTTGTCATCTCTCCTGTAAGAAGCGGCGAACTGTCTTTTTCCCATCTGCTTTCAAGTGCCGCTCTCAAGGATGAGAAGCTGTGGTCACTGCTTGAGAAGAGTCAGAGCTGCTGGGAAGATTTTCTTGCGAAAGCATCAAGCTCTTCATTTGTGAATGACGAGCTGCGCCGTCATTTTGAGGATATGGAGGATCTGCTGCGCTCAGTCTGGCTTCTTGAGGATGTATCCAGGAATACAGAGAACTATTTTTCTTCCCTTACAAGTACATTTCTTGCCGCAGTCACATGTGACTATCTTGCCAGGAACGGTATAAGGTGTACTGCATTGGAAGCCGCAGCTGCACTGAGAAAGAAGAATTTTACAAACGGTGTCACCCTTGTATACGGAACGCTTGAGCAGAGCCCGAGCAGTTCCTATGTCGGAGAAGGGGAAAGTGAGTATACGGCTGCTCTGATCGCAGCTGAATGCGGCTCCGGCCTGACCTACTGGAACACCCGCTCTCTTTTCTGCTCGGCAAGCTCCCGTGAGATCCCGTCCGCAAAAGTGATAAAAAGACTTACTTACGCGGAGGCTACCGAACTGAGTTTCTTCGGTGCTCCGATCGTTCATCCCCATGCATTCATACCAGCACAGAGCTGCAATCTTGAAATCGAACTTAGATACTGGTATGAACCGGAGAATGAAGGCACGTTGATCACAAACAGCATCAATGCGAAAGACAGACGATATCCGGTAAAGGCGTTTTCTGTCATGAGGAATATCTCGATAATAAATGTCGAAGGTGCAGGTATGTCAGGTGTCCCGGGCATATCCTCAAGACTTTTCAACTCGCTGAGGGAATCAGGCATTTCCGTCATACTGATTTCGCAGGCCTCAAGTGAATATTCAATATGTTTTGCCGTTCCTACAAGCCAGGTCACCGCTGCCGCTGCGAAGACAAGACATGAATTCGCCTCTGAACTCAATTCCCATCAGATTGCATCCATTTCAGCTGTAAGCGGAATGGCGATCATCGCCGCAGTAGGTGAGATGATGAGCGGACAGATAGGCGTTTCCGGCAAATTCTTCTCCGCACTGGCAAGAGCGGGCGTAAACGTAAGTGCTATCGCCCAGGGCTCCTCAGAAAGGAATATTTCGGCAGTGATAAGCGAGAAGGACTCTCACAAAGCACTCAGTGCGCTTCATTCCTCTTTCTTTCTTTCCGCGCAGACTCTTTCCGTGGGGCTTTTTGGACCCGGCAACATCGGCGGCACTCTGCTTGACCAGCTGTCCATGGAGCAGGAAAGGCTGAAAAAACAGTTTGATCTTGACATAAGAATCCGCGGCATCGCGAATTCCTCAAGAATGCTTCTGGCTGAAGACGGAGTAGATCTTTCCGCATGGAGGGAACAGTTCAGGCTCTGTTCTGTTCCGCTTGACCGCGATGCTTTCCTGCGCCATGTGGGTGCGTCCTATTATCCTCATGCTGTTCTCATTGACTGCACGACAAGCCAGGAACTTGCAATGCAGTATGCATCATGGCTTGAGAATTTCCATATAATAACACCTAACAAGAAAGCATGCACCGCTGGTTATGAATATTATCAGAAAATGATGGAGACAAGCCGCAAATCTGGAAAACGCTTCCTGTATGAGACGACTGTCGGAGCAGGTCTTCCTATAATCAATACTCTCAATGACCTGATACAGACAGGAGATGAAGTCAGGAAGATTGAAGGAATTGTCTCAGGAACGCTTGCATGGCTTTTCTGTAATTATGACGGTACGGTTCCATTCAGCCAGCTTGTCCTGAAAGCACGTGAGATGGGCTTCACAGAACCGGATCCGCGTGATGACCTTTCCGGTATGGATGTTGCTAGAAAGACAGTTATACTTGCCCGAGAAATCGGTTCGCCTGTTGAACTTGGTGATTTTGTCATTCAGTCTCTGGTTCCTTCTGATCTCAGGGACGTGAGCCGGGAAGAATTCCTTTCACGTCTGAATGAACTTGATGATGACATGAAGAAGCGGTATGAGAAGGCGAAGAGTGAAGGCAAATGCCTTCGTTATATAGGCTGTGTGAATAACGGGAAGTGTTCTGTGTCCCTCACGGCGCTTCCTCTTTCCCATCCATTCGCACAGGCAGGAGGAACCGACAACATAATCGCATTCACAACATCCCGTTACAATGAGGAACAGCCGCTTGTGATCAAAGGCCCGGGAGCCGGCCCTGCTGTTACGGCAGGAGGTGTCTTCAGTGATCTGATCAGGCTGTCCGTATATCTTGGTGCGGGGCTTATCTGACAGAGGAGGGTGAGGAATATATGCATTTCTATTCAACACGCGATAAGAACAGAGACAATAAACTCAGTGCAACCGATGCGATACTGAAGGGGCTTTCACAGGACGGCGGTCTTTTCGTGCCGGAGAATCTTCCCCCTCTTGATTCCTCTCTTTCTGTGGATCTGCCATACGGCAGGTTTGCCGCAACGGTTCTCAGACCCTTCTTCAAAGGTGATGAGCTTGAAGGCGATCTGGAGGAAATCTGCAGTGCCGCTTTCGATTTTCCCATTGCTTTGAAAAATCTCTCAAATTCAACTGTGCTTGAGCTCTTCCACGGACCGACTTGTGCTTTCAAGGATTTCGGTGCGCGTTTTCTTGCGTTCTCGATGGAAAAGCTTCTTGTGAAGCATGGGCGAGAACTCTGCATTCTTGTAGCAACCAGCGGCGACACAGGAGGGGCCGTAGCTTCGGCTTTCTACAAAAGAAATAATCTCTCCGTCAAAGTTCTTTTCCCAAAGGGAAGGGTTGCCATGCGGCAGAAAAGACAGCTTACATGCTGGGATGCCAATATTTCCTCATATGAGGTGGATGGCAGTTTCGACGACTGCCAGAAGATGGTGAAGGATGCTTTTGTCGACCCTCAGTACAGTGCTTCTCTTTCATCCGCGAACTCAATCAATCTCGGCCGTCTGCTGCCGCAGATGGTTTATTATGTATATGCGTCAATGCTTTATGAGAAGGAGAATGGAAAGAAACCTGTCATCGTCATTCCTTCCGGCAATGTCGGCAACTCCACAGGTGCATACTGGGCCATGAGCATGGGTGCTCCGATAGAAAGGATCGTTCTTGCCGTGAATGCCAACAGGACAATTCCCGATTACCTTGAAAGCGGTGAGTACCGTCCCCGTCCGTCCGTGAAGACGCTTGCAAATGCGATGGATGTGGGAGCTCCTTCAAATATGGAGAGAATATTCAGTCTTTATCCGACATACGAAGATGTGAAGGAACATCTTTCAGCTGCGTCTGTCAGTGATGACGAGATAAGGGAAACGATAAAGAAGGTGTACAGGGATGAAGGGTATATAATGTGTCCTCACACAGCATGCGGAGAAAGAGTGAGAGAACGTCTGCTGGAAGGATGTGACAATGTTCTTCTGGTCTCAACCGCACACCCCGCAAAATTCGAGACCATAGTCGAACCTCTCATCGGTACAGAAGTTCCGATTCCTCCGGCTTTGGGCAGCCTTCTTGACAGAGATGAGAACTACGCTGAGATCCCTGCCGACTATCACAGGCTGTTTGACTGATATCAGATGGTGTGATGCTTTATTTTTAGCCACTTAAGCTTGAGCTCATGGTGTTTGTCTGAAAGCCATGAGCCTTTTTTATAGTAAATGAAGAACATTATGCTTGTGACTGTCCATGTGATCGGGTATGCGGCACATACCGTCTGGATGAGAGGAAGTACTGGTACTGCAACTTCAAGCCAGATAATACGCAGCAGACATACTCCGGTGATTGAAATGACTGTCGGGATCAGGGATTTTCCGGCTCCTCTTATCGCACCGGAAAGAACTTCGATTGCGATGTATGTGATGTAAGTCGGCACGATGAAGAGAAGTATTTCCATGCCGATATCAATGACAGCGGTATCCGTGGTGAAAAGCATGTATGCATACCGTCCGAAAAAGCAGAACAGTATGGATATGACTATTGTCGTCGCAGATGACATAAGCAGTGTCTGGTTCACGCCTTTCTTCACTCTGTCAAGCTTGCCGGCACCGTAGTTCTGTCCTACAAATGTTGTCATTGCAATGCCGAATGCGTTGACGATCATCCAGAATGTGGCATCAATCTTGCCGTATGCGGACCATGCGGCAGCTGTATCGGTGCCGAATGAATTGATGTTTGACTGGATGATGAGATTAGAAATTGTGTACATGATGGACTGGATTCCCGCAGGGAAGCCGATTTTTATCGTATCTGTGAGCTCTGCCTTCACAAAGCGTATCTTTCTCATGCTCAGGCGGTATGAAGCAGGAAGTTTCCTCAGCCAGATCAGGGATAATATCATGGAAATCAGCTGGGAGATCACAGTTGCGATTGCAGCACCTTCAACACCCATGCCGCAGAATCCTACAAAAGCAACATCCAGAACTATGTTTATGCCACATCCGCAGATGAGGAAGTAAAGCGGATGCCTTGAATCCCCCAGTGCGCGGAAGACACCGGATGCCATGTTGTAGATTACAAGGGTGAGCGAACCTGCGAAATATATTTTCATGTAAAGAGATGCCAGCGGGATTACATCTTCAGGTGTGCCGATTGCCTCAAGAGCCCAGTCTGTTGTTGCATATCCAATGATTGTGATGACAAGTCCTCCGGCAATCGAGAGAGCGATTGATGTGTGGATGGCATTTGAGACCCTGTCGTATTTTCCGGAGCCGAAACGCTGGCTGATTACGACTGAAGCGCCTGATGCCAGGCCGGTGAAGAATCCGATCAGCAGATTGATGATCGTCGATGTTCCTCCTCCTACTGCAGCAAGTGCCTGCTTGCCGAGGAACTGTCCCACGACAACAGCATCGACTGTGTTGTACAGCTGCTGGAAAAATGTTCCCAGCAGGATAGGAAAGAAGAATGAGAGAATTCCTTTCCATATGACGCCATCAAGGATCTTGTTTGTTCCGGTATTAGTTATTGTAGTGCTCACAGCCCGCTATATTAGATAAAATCACAACTAATGACCAGTACGTCATTTGAAAAAATCAAAGATAAATATTAGATTTCATGCGGAGTTCATAAATGGCCACCATATTCGTTCTCTCAGTAATAGCATTGTGTGTCATACTTGCCATACGCAGCATAAGAAAAGGGAAGGGTTCCTGCTCATCTTCCTGCAGCGGATGTGCATTATCAGATAATTGCCGTAAAAAGAATAAACAGCAATGTCCATGATATTGCAATAAAACATCACTCAGAGTATTGTTATGATGTTTTTGGACAAAAAAACAAAAACTGTAAAATAAAAATCTGAATTGGAGTTTTAATGAAAAAGACAATTCTCATACTGCTTGCATTTCTGGTTCTGGCAGTATCGTGTTCACAGGTGGTCTATGATAATCTGCCGCCGGTGGATATTGGGGGGGCAAGTACAGCGATTAATGCGAGGCAGCAGGATGAAACATCGAGAAATCTTGTTTTGACGTTTGCCCCAGTACCGTATGTATCTGCATATGCTTATTCTTTTAATGATGGCACACCAATACCGTTTGAAGCAGACAAATATGAAAACGGTATGCTTTCATACTCAATTTACGCAGCCAAAGTTCCCTCAAATGAAGGTACAGTAAATCTTTTCGGTCGTACATCAGGTTCGACTTCATGGGTAAAACTAGGGGAAAGTGCCTACGAAATTAAAATTGAAGGAGAAATTCCGGATGCATATGTATATGAAAGACATGAAAATAAGGTTGTTTTAAATATTAATCCTGCATCTAATGGCAAAGAATATTTATATAGACTTGTCGTTATGACCGAAGATGAAGAAATTCTATATGATACAAAGGATTTCGAACAAGCTGAGAATGGATCAATAACTATAGAAACACCTAAAGAAAAATGTTTAATAAACGTTTATCAGAGAGAGTCTTTAGATGTCCCTGCAGAAGAAGCCTATGCCTCTATTGAAGTTTACGAATTTTCTAATACTGTTGGTCTTGACTTGACTGTAGATGACGCAGGTTTTCATGTTTCTGGTATTGCTTCAGATACGACAGAAGTTGCTCTTAAAAACCGAGATAATACATCTTTAAACATAGTACTGAAAGGTATTGACGCTGGTAATGGGGGAATAATTGATATTCCTTTTAAAGATGTTCCAAGCCTTGAATCAGGTCTTTTCTATGTCTATTCAACAAATGGCAGTGTTGTAAGCAATAATGTCAAGACTACTGCTCCTGTTTCAATTCTTTCAACGACACCTAATTACAGAAGTGTGGATCTGGAAATAAACTTCTCATCATTGGTAGATGTTTCAAACATTGATTTTTCTGCTAATGATTCTATCGGAACATATAATGTGGACGTTGTTTCTGTTGATTCTGATAATAAAACTAAAGTATCTGTTACAGAGCTTGATAGCAATACTACTTATAACACAGATCAAATTGCTCTTGTCATCAATGATGTAGATATTGCTATTTCTGAATTTACTACAAAGAGTTTTGCTGGCAAATTCTTTAAATGGGAAGGAACTTTTTCTAATGGAACTGATAAATCAGCTCAAAATTTTATCATTTATGTTGATAATGCACCTGTTGAAAGTGATTACCCATATTATATTTATTTTGCAAAAAATGATAAAACTATAAATCTGAGTCAGAATTATGAGAAAAGTGACTATAGACTTATGCCGCTTATAGACAACTCTGAAGACTTGGGTGATAATGCAGATCCCCAAATAGAAGGTTTTATTAACTGGGATAATAGTTTGGATAATGCAGGAAAATCTTTTGAAAAGCAAAATGAAACTTATAAGCAAAATTCGAAAAAATGGAATACTTTTTCTCTTGTACACCCAAGTAAATGGAATGTTACAAATGTAGAAATTAATGGAGATAAAGTCCAAGTTATAACTAATTCAGAAGCTATGTTTGTTGGTATTGTAGAAACAGACTCAAGATTTGAATTTTGTGAGTCAAGTTCGGGAAAACCATATATTTCTTTTTATAATAACTCTGATGATATTACTGCTGCTAATTTTATTGCAAAAAGGGGTACTACAGAATTCCCAATATTCGATGACGAACCGAGTAATTTAAATACATTCTGGCTTGGTTTAGTTGAAAATGCAGAAGGCGATGTAGAATGAAAAAATTTACAATAGTATCAGTTTTATTAATATTCGCAGCAAGTGCTGTTTTTGCAATGACCCCGTACTACGATCCATTCTATACCACTGACGATATTTTCACATCTCCTGCGAGATTTGTCGAACAGCCTGAAATCTCTCCGTTCGGTTTTGAAATCAATACATTCGGTGCTGCAGATTATCTTTCCTATCTTTCAAATCCTGTAAATAAGTTGAGTGAAGATGAGTATGTGGGTGCTCTTTATGACATTCTTTACAATGCTGATCTTGATTTCTGGAGTAATAATTCAAGTTTATTGAAGGCTGTTTTTGATTTTGACGGTTTCACTTGGACAGTGCCATCAAATGAGGCCCAGCTTGTTCAGTTGAGAGCTGATCTTTCTGATTCATTTAGCAACCGCTTTGATTCGACACATAAGGCTGTTGCTGTATACAATGCTATTCAGAATGATCTGCTGGATGATGAAAAACTTTATGGAGATGTGAATTTCAGTCTAACTCTTCATGGTGGTGCATCTTATTCAAACGGATTCGCATGGAGAGTGAAGGGTGATGCCGGTTTCATGACAAGTGAGAACTTGCTTGAAAATGGAAACAGTGTCATTGCTTTTGATCTCAGAGCGGATGTCGGCTATGCATTCAATATTCTCACTGAAAGATTCAGCATAGGCGTATCACTCAATGCCATTGCAGGAGGGCAGGCAATAATTGCAGACAAAGGTCTTGTCTCGGCAAGATTCGATGACAATATACTGCTGGCTTTCACTGCTGATCCTGATTTCACTCTCGATATGGGACTTGGGTTCGGACTTAATTTCGGAAGCATGTACCGCCAGAATGAGTATCTTGCATTCACTCTGGATCTTACAAACGTTGCAAGTTTCAGGAAGTATTACTCGCTTGATGTGAGTGATCTTGCAGGTGCATATGACGGTTTTGATGAGATGGATGTCTATTACCAGCCGATGGATCTTGTTTTGAAGGCTCTTTGGGATTACGAGCGGTATCATCTGGTGGTTGAGTTCAGCGATGTCATCAACCAGGTGATCTGGGACAGGGAAGTGAGCGGTTATGACTATAACTTCTTTGCAATTCCGAAGCTCGGTTTCACTTATGATATCAATGAGGATTTCAGCATTAATACACATCTTGGATATTCGCGTCTGAGCTTTGGTATTGATTTCCATAACTTCACTGTGGAAGCATCGGCAAGTCTCAACAAGCTCGGTTTCGGTCTTTCCGTCGGATATTCAATCTGATTCATATCCACTTTATAAACAGAAGCCCGATTCCTTTCTCCGGAGTCAGGCTTCTTTCGTTACTGATTGGTATTCAGTTGTTTTTCTGTTTTGCGTTCTTGTTTTCCTCAGACAAGGCGGCAGGTAGGCTTTTTCCTGATTGCAAGAACGGTTGCGGAACCCGGGCCGAAGATGCTGTTGATGAGCTCTATGTAGTCTTCAGTCAGATCCCTGGGAACATAAGCCTGGATTGTTCCGGCAAAGCCGCCGCCGTGGACACGGCACACACCTTCACCGTAGAGGAAATCCTCACTTACGGCAAGTGCAAGGGAAAGACCCTGTTCCTTCACGTTGATGGCGGGGTAGACATTCTGAAGATACTTGAATGATGAGTTTCCGCTTTCCTCAACGTAATAAAGGTAGCTGTCGAAATCATCTTCCTTGAGGCAGTCAAGCATTGCCTTGACTCTGATGTTTTCATTGAAGTAGTGGAAGGCTCTGAGAATTGCCCTGTCGTTCTTGATCTTCTCCCTGAGCCGGGGAAGGCTGTCGATGAATTCTTCATAATCGACTTCACGGAGAACAGACTTTCCGAAGAAAGCTGCAACTTCCTTCATTTCAACTGGAACTGCTGCGTATTCCCCTGTGAGATCTGCGTGGTTGCCTTTTGTGTCGACAATGACAAGATCGTAACCGAACTTCTCGAAGTCGATTGCGATAGGAGTGAGGACAGGATTCTTGTTGTCCCTGAAATCAATACCGACAACACCGCCCTGGGCACAGCCGATCTGATCCATCAGGCCGCTTGGTTTGCCGAAGTACACATTCTCGGCATACTGGCTGATCTTTGCAAGCTCGACAGGTGCCAGCCTGTCTTCATTGAAGAGGTTGTTGAAGATCTCGGCACAGAGAACTTCTATGGCGGCAGATGAGGAAAGGCCTGAACCTTTCAGCACTCTTGTTGTGGTGTTTGCCTGCCAGCCTCCGAGCTTTATTCCCCTGTCGGTGAAGGCCTTTGCAATACCGCGAAGAAGTGCATGTGTTGTATTCTCTTCTTCTTTCTTTATTTCAAGATCTGTTATATCGACAACGACTTCGGGGAATCCTTCGCTGTTTACGATGACTTTATTGTCGTCTCTCAGTGATACGGCAGCAATTGTATCGAGGTTGATGGTGCCGGCTATGACCATGCCGAGGTTGTGGTCAGTGTGGTTTCCGGCAAGTTCTGTTCTGCCGGCAGTGGAGAAAAGGGCAACCTTGTCCTCGCTTACACCGAAAAGCTCCTCATGCCTTCTGAGCAGAGACTCATAACGCTGGTTCATATCATTCCTGTCATATTTATCGCCGTAAAGATCTTTATACAGATGGCTGATATCCTTCATTTGTTTTCTCCTGGTTGATGTTTTTCTTCATTCTACCATATCCGGCGTCTTTGACAATTGTTTTACCTCGTCTGAGGCGGTTAAATCTGGAGATTATCATATTGTATTCAAGCATGCGCTTTATGCCTTGTGCGATTTCCTTTTCACTGAGAATGGTGAAAGGTTCCTCATGCATGAGTTTCCTTATAAGCGTGTCCTTCTTATAAAGATAAGGGAACCGGAGCTGTCTGTATGTTTCCATAGCTCCCTGCGGAATATGATCAGTACGGTTGCAGACATCACAGCCCGTGCATTCCTCATCCACAGCCTGTCCCATTGCCTTTATGAGGTTTTCACGGATGCATTCATCTTTGCTGAAAAGTTCCTCAAGCGGACTTTCATGAAAAGAGTTTTCGAGAAATGCATATGCATGGCTTGTCTTCCCGTCACGCCCTGCACGGCCGGACTCCTGAAGATAGTCTGCAGCACTCTGGGGAAGAGAGTAGTGTATTACAGTTCTTATGTCCGGTTTATCAACACCCATGCCGTAAGCGCATGTCGAGACCATTACGGCTTTTCTGTCACTGTAGAATGAATTCTCTGTATCAGTCCGTATGTCTTTATCAAGTCCGGCGTGGTAGTGATACGTTCTGAAAAACGGAGAGAGCCTTGCTGCAAGCTGGCCGGTAAGCTCCCTTGACTGGCAGAAAACCAGAGCAGGACGTGAGGCAGGGCTTGAGAGAATATGAATGATGTCAAGCAGCGGATAGATTGTCTTTATCCTGTGGTAGATTATGTTGCTTCTGTCAGTTCCCCCGAAAATCACAAGCGCATTATTTCCAAGCACGGTTTCCTTAAGCTCTTCAGTACATTTCCTGTCGCTTGTGGCTGTGAATGCGACGATCCTGCCGGGACTGAGTTCATCACATACTTCCTTTATGCTTCTGTATGCAGGGCGGAAGGAATTTCCCCATGCTATGACGGTATGAGCCTCATCAAGAACCAGCAGCGATATCCTCATCCTTCTGAGACTGTTCCTTATTCTGTGCTGGTTCAGCATTTCGATATTCGTTATGAGTATTTTTGCCTCTCTGCTGTACAGCTTTCTGAAAACTTCATTTCTTTCTTCCCGGCTCTGACCTCCCTTAAGGAGTGTGCAGGGTATTGAAAGCTTTGTGAACCGCTTTTCCTGATCGCTCATCAGGGAGAGAAGGGGGTAGACAATTACTGTTATACCGTCAAGCAGTACAGCCGGAAGCATGAAGCAGAGACTTTTCCCGCTTCCGGTGGGAAGAACGGCAAGCAGATTCTGCCTGCTGTGCTCATCAAGAAGCGCAGAGGTTATCAGCATCTGATATGGGCGTAAATAGTCTATTTTGAAAATCTCGCTGGCATTTCTGTTTATGAGTTCTTCTGTTTCAAATTTGTTCATATTCACTTATACATGGAAAAGCTGTAAACCGGCTCACATAAGAGTGAAATTCTGACATGATTTTATCTTTTTATCATAATCGTCACATTCTTTTTCCAGCATGTGATTGGGAGAACTTTTTTATATGGTGTTCTGCTATTGTCATTGATGATGTGTTGTCTCTTCTGATGAAAAAGGCTTTCAGGAACTGTACCTGAAAGCCTTTGAGAATGACGTGTTTTCCGCCTTCTGTTATTTCACTGCAGGTCTTACGATGATTGACTTGAGTTCAGGCTTCTTCTTGAGGTTTTCAACAAGACCTCTTTCCCTTGCCTTGTTGACATAAGCAGGATCTTCGAATGTGTAGCGGAAGTTTGTGTGGACATCGTATGTGCCGTTCATGAGAGCATAGGCATCCTCTGTCATTACAAGCTCTTCATCTGTCGGGATGACGAAGACCTTCACAGGAGAATCGTCAGCTGAAATGCAGGTCTCTGCATTGCGGCAGTGCGAGAGGTTGTTTTTCTCCTCATCCATCTTGATGCCGAGGCTCTCAAGACCGCGAAGTGAACCGCGGCGGATGTGTTCTCCCATCTCACCGACACCTGCTGTGAAGACAATTGCGTCAACACGGCCGAGAAGGGCAGCGTACGCACCGATGTACTTCTTGATTCTGTGGCATTCCATGTCGATTGCCAGCTGTGCCATTCTGTCACCGTTGTCGGCAGCAGTGTGGACATCTCTTCTGTCTGACTTGCCGCAAAGACCGACAAGGCCGGACTTCTTGTTTAGGATTGTGTCCATTTCTTCGACTGTGACTCCGAGGTTCTTGCAGATGTAAGGCACGATTGCCGGATCAATATCGCCGGAGCGCGTGCCCATCACGAGACCTTCAAGCGGAGTGAGACCCATTGATGTTTCAACACATACACCGTTCTTGACCGCACATGCAGAAGCACCGTTTCCGATGTGGAGAATGATCACGTTTGTATCTTCATTCTTCTTTCCAAGGAGCACTGCGGCTCTCTTTGCACAGTACAGATGGCTTGTTCCGTGGAAGCCGTAGCGGCGCACGTTGAAGTCTTTATACCATGAGTACGGTACCGCATACATATATGCTTCTTCCGGCATTGTCTGGTGCCATGCCGTATCCATGATGATAGCCTGAGGAACATCCGGCATGAGTTTGCGGGCTACTTCGATGCCCATGATATTGGCTGGCATGTGGAGCGGTCCCAGAGGGATGATGGTCTTGAGCTTCTCAATGACCTCATCAGTCACGAGAGTGGATTTCTTGAAATATTCTCCGCCGTGCAGGACACGGTGTCCTACGGCTCCGATCTCTGAAAGAGATTTGATACAGCCGTACTGGGGATCTACAAGCATCTTGAGGATGAGCTCGATGGCTTCCATGTGAGTCGGGCTTGAAAAACGTGCCTCATATTCAGGCTTCCCTGTTGCATTCTGCTCGATAGTGGAATACTCAAGACCGATTCTCTCAACAACTCCGACAGCGAGGACATCTTTATTGTCCCAGTCGTAGACCTGGTACTTCGCAGAGGAACTTCCGCAGTTCAGTGTAAGAATAACCATAATGTAAAACTCCTAAAGATTGTGTGCATTCACAGACAATTAATTTAACCACTAAAAAAGCGAATGTTCAACTTTCAGTTTCCAGTTTTTTGCACAAATGATTCTGTTTTTTAGTATGGATGTATATGAGAAAGATTTTCTGTGTTCTTCTGATTCTGAATGCGGTACTGGGCCATGCGGCTTCCTCTCTCACGCTGAGAGACGGCATTTCTCTTTCGTTTTCCGCTCCTTCTGTCTCATTCAGCACTGCAACAGGGTATATGAGGATTGAGAAGGGGCCTTTGAGAGTGGGGAATCTCGGAGAAAACACTCTTATGCATTCTCTTCTGGATGCTCATTCATATTCATTCGAAGGAATCAAGATACGCAGTGCGCAAAGCGTGAAGGGGATAAGCCTCAGCTTTGAAGAGATAAGCTGGTTCATTCTTTCATCACCCCGTCTCATAGCCGGTTTTTCCATGAATGCAGGAGGCTTTCTTTTCGGTTTCGCTCATGCGGAGGAAGACAGGAGGGGGGATGATCTGTTTCTCAGCCACAGCGAACGCTACGGCTATGAAGCTGATGTCCTTCATGCAGGATATATGAATGATAACCTGCTTTTCAGAGTGAAGTTTTCTCATTCCGTCTCTGTATCTTCTGATTTCCTTGTCACGGCGGGAGCATCATTCAAGGGGCTGTCATTTGTCTGTACAGGCGGCAGGGAGGCAAATCTTCTCGGCCGGAGCACGATAAGGCAGTCCTGGGTGCTGTCCTTGAAAAGCAGCTTTCTCTTTTTCACGCTTTCGACGTGTTATCTGAATGATCCTGTAAGAGCCGGTACTTTCAGGGAAATCGAGTGCCTGACGCAAGCAGGCATTTCATTTTCCGCTTTCAGGCTATCCATGAGGCAGAAGGCATTTTTCAGCAGCGGCGGAGAGTGGAAATCAAGTGTGGAATATACACTTGAAGCAGGGCCTGTCACTCTTTCATGTTCTTCATCTGAAGGGGTGAGCCTTTCATATACGGATGGAAGACTCGGTTTCTTTGTCAGCAGAAACTGTTTCGGGGTGAAATATTCTGTTGAATACAGGAATGTCAGAATGTCATTCCAGGCGGAAAGCAGCGGAGCCGTCCATACCTCGGTATCACTGGAACTTCCCTAGCAGAGAGACTTCTCTTTCCAGAGTGATGCCGAACTTCTTCTCAACAGCGTTCTGGACAAGTTCTGAAAGTTCGAAAATGTCTCTGGAGGAAGCATTTCCTTTGTTGATGATGAAATTAGCATGCCTTGTGCTCACCATCGCACCGCCGTGCTCAAAGCCTTTCATGCCGGCCTGTTCTATGAGACTTCCTGCGCTCAGTGCGGGAGGATTGCGGAAAAAACAGCCGGCACTCAGTGCATCATACTGCCCTTTGCGTCTTCTTTCCTCTTTGTAGTATTCCTTTTTCTCCCTTGCCACCGCACTGTTCCGGTCAGCTTTCAGCCGGAATGCTGTGGAGAGAATGACATCGCCTTTGCTGAATGGCGATTTCCTGTATGAGAAAGCATCACAGAAGGATGGCATCCTTTTGAGTTTCCCGTCAGCTGTCATGTAATCCGCATAGAAGAAAAAAGTCGAGATTGACACACCGTTCGCCCCCGCATTGCCCCATGTGGCTCCGCCTGCCGTGCCTGGAATTCCTCCAAGTTCCTCGAGACCTGTCAGATTGTGCTCAATGGACTTGTTGATCACATTCTCAAGGCTTTCTCCGGCATATGCAATGAAAAGGCCGCCTTTCATCACCAGTCCTTTTATGTGTCTGGTGCAGATGACCATACCCCTGATTCCTTCATCAGAGACAAGACAGTTCGTGAGTCCTCCTGTGACTGTCACGGGAATTCCGCTGTCATGGCAGAGAGAAAGAATATCTGCAATCTGGCCTGCATTCTCCGGAAAGGCTATGTAATCGGCACAGCCGCCTGTCCTGAGACTTGTAAGCTTTCCCATTTCGAAATCATCTTCAATTCTGATTCCGCTTTCTGTCAGTTTATCGAAAATCTTCACGTATGGAAGTATAGCCTGAAAAGATGTTTTTTTCCATTGAAAGACAAAAAGAGACTGAGCCCGGTTCCATTCCGGAAAACAGACATTTGTCTTTCTTCCATCATGAAAGATCAGACCGTTTTTCATTCAGGCAATGGCCCGGATCGTGGAATCAGCCGCCTTGCACCACTTTTGATCCAGTTTACCCGCCCCTGCCTAGACTCCATCTTCTGCAAGGTTGAGAAAACAGGGAAATGATGCGTTTTCGATTCAGGATGCATCTGTCTGATGCCGCATGATTTTGCCGCCTGTGTTCACTTTTTCAGCAAAAAAACATATATTTAAGTCTGACTTGATTTAGGAGATATGCGATGTCTTTGAAACTGTACAACACATTGAGCCGCCGTATTGAAGAATTCAGGCCTGTTGAGGAAGGCCGGGCGGGAATGTACTGCTGCGGGCCGACTGTCTATAATTTTGCCCATATAGGAAATCTGAGGACATATATTTTTGAGGATCTGCTTCACCGCACTCTGGTTCATGACGGCTATAAGCTTAAACATGTCATGAACATCACTGATGTGGGGCATCTTACAGGTGATGGAGATGACGGTGAGGACAAGATGAGTAAGTCCGCCCGCGAGAAGGGCCAGTCCGTATGGGATATCGCCTCGTTCTACACGGATGCTTTTTTCAATGATGAGAAACGTCTTAATATCATAAGGCCTGACATTGTCTGCAAGGCTACGGATCATATCAGTCAGATGATCGATGTGATAAAGAAGCTTGAGAAGAACGGCCATACGTACATTGCAGGCGGCAATGTGTATTTCTCCATTGATACCATAGACGATTACGGGAAACTGGCGAAACTGAATCTTGATGAACTCAGGGAGGGAGCCAGAATAGAGGTAGATTCAAACAAGCGGAATCCCAAGGATTTCGTCCTCTGGTTCACCAACTCGAAATTCAGGGATCAGATAATGGTATGGCCTTCTCCATGGGGAGTGGGATATCCCGGATGGCATATTGAATGCACCGCCATGAGCAGTGAATATCTTGGAGATCATTTCGACATACACTGCGGAGGCATTGATGCGATTCCCGTGCATCATACGAACGAAATAGCGCAGGCCGAGGCCGCATTCAACGTGAAACCGTGGGTGAATTACTGGTGTCATGGTGAGTTCCTCATCAATGACAAAGGCAAGATGAGCAAGTCCAGCGGAGAGTTCCTCACTCTCTCCGTTCTGGAAGAGAAGGGATATGATGCGCTTGACTACCGCTATTTCTGTCTCGGCGGTCATTACAGAAGCCAGCTGAAATTCAGTTTTGAATCTCTTGACCAGGCACGCATCGCACGTCAGGGACTTGTGAGGAAAATAGCCCGGTTCAAGGCGGAAGGAGAAGCTTCTGCAGCTCTTGATGAGAGGGCTCAGAAGTATGTGGATGCATTCTTTGAGGCAATGGATAATGATCTCAAGGCACCTCAGGCGCTGAGCCATCTGTGGTCGCTTGTCAGAGATAAGGATGTACCTGACAGCCAGAAGCTGAAGGCATGTCTTGAGATGGATGAGATACTCGGTCTGTCCCTTGCCGGAGTTGAGCCTCTCAGAGAGGACTCACTGGAGGCTGATGATGAGGCCGTCAGACTGCTTGAGGAGAGAGGAAAGGCGAAGAAAGAAAAGAATTATGAGCGTGCTGACGAGATAAGGGCACTCCTTCTCGCTATGGGCTATAAAGTTGTGGATACACCCTCAGGTGCAAAACTTGAGAAAGTGTAACCTTTTCAGGAGAACTGCGTTTAGAGATATGGAAATAAAAAGTACCGACCCGGCTTCATTCAGACTGGTCTATGACCGATGCTACAGTGTGCTGGTGAAAATCTGCTACCATGTCGTATATAACATGGATATCGCGGAAGATCTTGTGCAGGAGGCATTTGAGAGGTTCTATCTGAAAAACATGAGCTTCCCGAATGCTGATGAGGCGAAATACTGGCTTATAAGGGTGGCGAAGAATCTTGCACTCAACCATGTCAGACGCTCCAAGAGGGAGAGCAGCATGGTCGACAAGGTGAAAATGGGAGTCTCTCTGGGCTCAGACAGCAATAATGCCGGAGAGAAGGCTCTGTTTGACAGTGAGACTATCAGAGAGGTCCGCTCTGCCGTTGCCGCTCTGCCTGAAAACCTGAGAATGGTGATCATTCTCAAGGAATACGGCAATATGGATTATAAGGCAATAAGCAAGGTGCTTGGAATTTCCGAAGGCAATGTGAAGATACGTGTTCACAGAGCAAGAAAGAAACTTGAAGAGTCTTTAGCGGGAGATGAAGCTTATGTGTATTGATGAAGCCCTGCTTTCCAGCTATCTGGACGGGGAACTGCAGGAACCTTATAAAAGTCAGACTGAGGAGCATCTTGCCCACTGTTCTGCCTGCAGAGCCCGTCTTGAGAGGCTCAGGATGATTTCTCAGGCACTGGCTGCGGACAGTCCGTCAGAAGAAGAGCTGAGTGCAAGGAAGGATACGGCTTATGAAATTCTGGAAAGGAAATTCTTTTCAGAAGACGGTAAGAAACCCGGCTTTTTCCGCCGACGCGTGGAGATGGGGCTCGGCTCCATGATAACGGCTGCCGCGGGTCTGATCGTTGTGTTCATAGGAGGGTTCGTGCTTTTTGGAACATCAAGCGAACAGACAAGCGAGATAATCCCTTCCTTCACTGTGCAGGCTGACAGCCAGAATGTGCATTTCGTATCAGGTGAAGGCGCAGGGCTTGACGGATATTCCCTTGAAGAGATTCTCGCATACCTGGATGCGAAGGGGTACAATGTGGATATCTCAATAAAAGGACTTCAGCCGGTGGATTGAAGGTTCACTAATTCCTATTTTATGGTATACTCCTTCTTAGAATTGAAAAGAAGGAGTTTTTTATGCCTGATCTTTCAACGAAATACCTATCTCTTGATCTCAAGAATCCTGTTGTGATTGCCTCCAGTCCTCTCACATCGAATATTTCGAATCTGAAAAAATGCGAGGAAGCAGGAGCGGGAGCCGTGGTTCTCAAATCCATCTTCGAGGAACAGATTGAGAATCAGGTGGGCAGGGAAATGATGCAGAATGAGCAGTTCCTCTCCCATTCCGATGCTGCGCTTTATTTTGAGAACATAAGCAAAGGATACTATCTGAATGAATATCTGCAGCTGCTGAAAGATGCCAGAAGGGAACTGTCAATTCCCGTGATTGCCTCAATCAACTGTACGAATCTTTCCACATGGGTTTCCTATATAAAGAATTTTGAGGAAGCCGGTGCTGATGCCATCGAACTGAATTATTATCCTATTGCCTCAGCTGCATCTGTTGAGGGTAAAACGGTCGACCGTCTGGCTCTGGACTTTGCCTCAAAGGTGAAAAGAGAGGCATCGGGATCGGTTTCAATCAAAATCGGAAGCAGATATTCATCCCTTGCCAACATGATCAAAGGTTTTGACATTATCGGAATTGACGGCCTTGTGCTTTTCAACCGGTTCTACCGTCCTGACATAGATATCGAGGCAATGACGCTCTCACAGGCGGCAAACCCGTTCTCAAGCAGCCATGAGTATGCGGAGAGTCTCAGATGGATTGCCCTCATGAGCGGGGAAGTGAAGTGCGATCTGGCTGCAACGACAGGAATACACAGTGGCGATACAGTCATAAAAATGCTGCTGGCAGGCGCGTCTGTCTGTCAGATATGCACTGCGGCGATGAAAGACCTTTCAATAATCGGCACAATGTGTGATACTCTCTCGCAGTGGATGTCCCGTCACGGATTCTCCGGAATAAGTGATTTCAGAGGCAGGCTTGCCCAGGAAAACATGGAGGAGACGGGACTGTGGGAGAGAACACAGTACATCAAGAAACTGAGCGGGAGTAATTGAGAATGTTTGACAGAAACAAGTTTTTGGATATAGAACCGTATTTTGATGAGAAACAGTGTAATGAGGCATGTGCCAGAATAAAGGCGCATCCCGAAATCATATATGCAATTGCCACTGCGCTGTTTCCCGTAAGCGATGAGAACGCATATGAGAAAAGGAAAATGTTCACCGGTGCGGTGATCAGATGTCTTGATGAAGTTCATTCGTATGACGATTTTCAGAAGAAGATAACAATAGGCGTGTTCCTTCCGACTGTGCTGGGAAATTCAGCGGACAAATTCACATTTTCAGGACTGGAAAAACTCAGTCCTGATACAAGCTATCTGTTTGTTTCCAATCACAGAGATATAATTCTGGACTGCGCGCTGCTGGATCTCGCCCTGTTCAACAGCGGTCTTCCGCTTTGCGAGATGGCTATCGGTGACAATCTGCTGGCAAATCAGCTTATTGAGGATATCTTCAAGCTTAATGGTGCGATAATTGTCAAAAGGGATCTTCCGTTCAGGGAGAAATATCTGGAGACCATAAGGCTTTCCGAATATTTTGTTGGCAAGATCGAGTCTGGAAAATCAATATGGGTTGCACAGAAAAGCGGAAGAAGCAAGGACGGCAGGGACATCACGCATCCATCCATCATCAAGATGCTTTATCTTGACAGAAAGAGAGAAGGCGTGAGCTTCCAGGATGTGATAAAGTCGTGCCGTATCGTTCCTGTTGCTGTGAGCTACGAGTATGATCCCAATGATATCTCAAAGGCTCGTGAGGAAGTGGCTACTCTCAGCAAGGGACATTATGAGAAGCAGAAGAATGAGGATGTGTTCTCAATGATCAGAGGACTGCGTTCATGGAAAGGTTCGATCCACATCTCATTCGGCACGCCGCTCACACAGAACGACTATGAGAGTGCTGAAAGCGTTGCTTTCGATATCGACAGGCAGATCCATTCAATGTATCATCTGTTTGATACCAACTGGTTCTGCTATGACTATGTTAACGGCAATGAGGACAACAGGGACAAGTATGAGAATTTCGATACCGGCTCATTCCTGTCCAGATACAGCCATCTGAATAATGATGTCAGGAATTTTATCATCAACAGCTATGCGAACCCTGTGAGGTCTTATTTTGAGGCAGTACGCTGAACGCCTGCTGATCATTCTCGCACTTTGCTCAGCCTTCACTGCATGCAGCAGTGAAGGTTTTGATGTTTCGGCACCTTCTCTCAGAAGTGTCACGACTTACGAAACGGATGAGAACGGAAACGCAGAGATTGTTTCCTCTTATCTTCAATTCAGCAGTGCGCTTTCTCCTGACGGCAATTATTCTTTTGAGCTTTCGGATCCGATTAATCTGGTCTGGTCGGGTTCTCTTGTCAGAAACGGGCACGGCTTTTATTCATCGGATGATCTTGCGATCACGAATGGAGCGCTTTTTTCAAGCGGGATCTACACATATGCTGTCACTTCGGACAGAGGGGAGACAGAGGAGGGGGAGATTGTATTTCACAACAGCACTGTTCAGCCGCCGTATGTTGATTCATCCGGGATTCTTGTCTCTTTCGGAAACTGCATCATTACATCATCCTCTCAGGAGATTTCTGTCCAAAACGGAGATGCAGTCAGTCTGAGCGGAAAAGTGACAATAAAGCAGAAAGATGTCTGGGGCAATGACATGATAAGCATCCAGGTTCTCACTTAGTTCTGCCTACCATTTCTCTCAGTTCAGCTTCCGTGAGCCTGATTACGAACGTCCTCCCGTGAGGGCATACCGGATCTTCCATCTCAAATACCTTTTCCAGGATGGCATTTGCAGTATACTCATCGATAATGTCTCCGGCTTTCACCGCAGCCTTGCATGCGACAATCGCGTAAAGTCCCGCTTCGATTTCCTCTTCGCTTCCCATTGCGCTCTGTATGTATGAGACAATTCTCTTCTCATTTTCCCTTGCACTGTGCGGAATGCTTGTGAGTGTCCACAGCTTCTCATCTTTCTGTGCGATGCTTATTCCGTACTGAGTGTAAATATATGCATTTTCACAGAGAAAAGCGTCCACATCGCTGTCAACCTCAAAGTCCATTGGGATAAGAAGCTGCTGTACATCTTTCTGTTCCCTGAGTTCGTTGAACAGAATTCTTTCATGTGCCGCATGCTGATCCACCAGATACAGACTTCCATCCATCTCGCATATCAGGAACAGCCTGAATGCCTGACCGATATAATGGAAAGACTTTTTTTCCGGTTTCCAGAATTCATCAGTTCTGACAGCACTTTTCTCATATGGCTTTCCTGCGTCTTTTTCCCTGAAAAGCTTTCTGGCTTTTTCCAGCCAGGCATTGTCCGCAGGTTTTTCTGAAACAGTATCGGAGGCATGAGCCTGATGAGCGATATTGTCATATCTGACTGAATCCAGGGCATGCTGCTGCGATATGAAGCTTGTTTTTATTTCAGCTGCGTCAGGAACAAGATATGGCTGACCCTCATCTCCATTGTGCCTTGCAGACAGGCTTGGGATCTGACGTGGCAGAAAGCGGCTGATCATTGAGTGTATTTCATGATGTATTGCAGCTTTGTTGCGCAGTTTAACTTCTTTCTTTGCAGGATGTATATTGAAATCCACGAGTTCAGGGTTATCATCAATGAACAGGGCAGTGTAAGGGAAACAGCCTCCCGGAAGAATTTCACCGTATCCGTAACATACTGCCTGAACAAGAGAGAATTCATCGACAGCGCGGTTGTTGACATAGATTTTTATCCTGCTCCTGTCACTTCTGTGGATGCCGGCAAGAGATGTCACGATCCTTATTCTGAAATCAGAAAAGTCTTTTTCCATATAGGTGAATTCTTTCCGGTTGAAGTTCTCTTCTTCACAGAAGATATCAAGCACACGGTCAAAAAGAGACACCCGTTTCGGAAGATCAGTTCTTATGGCACCATCCTGAATGAAAGTGAAGTGGATGTTCTCAAAAGGCATCGCCTTGCTGAGCAGCACATTCCGGCACAAAGTTCCTTCGCTTGCGGGACGTTTCAGGAATGAGCGTCTGGCAGGAATCTCGCTGAACAGATTTTCAACCGTGACAATTGTTCCTTTCTCAGGACCCTGCTGTGTCAGGCTCACTTCCTTTGTGTTGTCCACGACATATGTCCATGGCTGTTCACCTTTCCATGAGGATGCGATGGTGAGTTTCGATACAGCCGCCACTGAATGCAGGGCTTCACCTCTGAATCCCATACTGCTAAGGTGATACAGATCATCCAGTTTCTCTATTTTGCTTGTCGCATACTGGGTTACGGCAAGCGGAAGATCCTCCCTGCTTATTCCCTTCCCGTTGTCAATGAGTGTGAGCATATCAATCCCGCCACCCCTGATGGAGAGCGTTATTTCGTCAGCTCCTGCATCAATGGCGTTGTCGATAAGCTCTCTGGCGACGCTCTGCGGCCTTTCTATAACTTCCCCTGCCGCTATTCTTGCGCGCAGTGTACTGTCAAGTGACTTTATTTCCATTTAGAACCTCAAGCTTGTTATAAGCGAAAAAGCCAGATAAGTCGAGCTTTCTTCCGTTTTTATTTCATTCAGATATCTGCTGCTGGTACTGTATTTCTGTCCTGCGTAAAGTGAAACGTAAAAACTGAGATGTCCAAGTTCTTTTTCTGCTGAGAGCGAGAATACAGTGTCGTCATTGAGAAAGAAATCCTTTGGATTCCTGAAACTGCGCAGCGCTGATACTGTGTTTTTCCTGATTATATCGGCAGAGATCAGAAAATCGTTGATGCTGTAAGATGCCGAGAGTGAAACGGTGTCATCACTGGAAGCTGAAGAGAAAAGAGATGGGAACGAATTGATCTGCCATGCGAAAGAAATACTGAGTCTGTCGTTTTTCCACTGTATGCCTGCATTGATGAAAAATGTCATTGGAGAGAGAAAAGGCTGACTGCCGATTCTTGTATGGTTCCTGTATGTGAATGCGTCAAAATAATATTCTCTGGCACTGCCGCTGTTGAAGCCGAAGCTGAAAGGCAGTGTGAAATTCCCGCTTTCCGCCTTTATCCTCACGCCGGTTGAAAGACACAGATCTTCCTTGCTTGTGATATGTAAATCGAAAGAATGAGGCGAGAAGTCCACATATGTGCTTGCATAAAGCGATGCACTTACTGCATGGGTGAAATCCTTTGCAAGAGAGAATGAAATGACCAGAGACGCATCGAAGCCGGATTCTCTGAACAGAATGTCAAGAGCAGAATCCAGAACAAGCTGTGGCCCTTTCTCGCCCATGGGACTGATTGCGATTGAAAGGGCGAATATATCAGGATTTTCCATATTGTTGACATACATTTTCCCCTGTGCCTTGTTTTCAAACGAGAAGCCGACAAGCAGCGAGAGCTGGTTTTCGGTTCCATAACTTCTGTATGTACTGTCAAACAGACTGATATCAGCCTTTCCCTTTCTTTCTGCGGTCATATATATTCCTATGTCTTCACCTCCTATATGTATGGATTCCGCAAGGGTGAAGATATCAGTGATGAAATCGTAAATGACATTGAACGTTGAATCCTGTCCGAACCCGAAATCGTACCAGCTGTCAATACCGTTGCCGGCATTTAGTCTGAGCTTGCCGTCTTTTATGGAAAAACTCAGCGGAATGCGTACGGCTATATTGCTTTCTCTGCTCCAGTTGAATCTTATGACCGGACGCAGGAATACCGAAGGTGAGGTATCCTGCATATAACCGGAATAAAGCGCATAGTCAAACCATCCTGGACTTGTCCCCAGATCACGATCCCTTGAAAACAGTGCATGATAAGTGCTCAGCGATGTGCTGAGAGTGATTGAAGGCTGCTGGTTCTGACTGATGAAGAAAGAAAGATAAGTGCTTATTGCCCTGTTGCTGTAACCCATTGAAATGAAAGTTTCCCTGTATTTGTCAATCGCATTCGTGAAATCAGTGAAAAGACCTTTTGTCCTGAAACCTGCTGCAAGCGACACTCCGAAGAAATCCGTAGACAGCTCAATGGAAAAATAGTCTTCCTCCTTTATAACGGAGTAAGTTCCGATATCAACCGGAAGCTGCAGATCCGCCACAACTGAGAAGTCTTCATTCTCATACAGCGTTCTGGAATAAAGCATCAGGGTGTTCTCATTTGTCCTGTTTGTCTCATATCCGTTAAGATACTGTCCGTATTGCAATTCTCCGTTTGTCAGTGCAATTCCGTTTATGAAACTGAAATCATCAAAGGTGAATGGCAGGGAAAGGGACAGCCCTCCGCCGTCGATAATACCGGATTCTATTCTGAATGCTGTACTGAACTGGAGAGAAAAGGTTGCATCAGAGCTGTCAATGAAATTCTTATAGACATATATCTGGGGATAGAATGCGATGCCGCCTCTGAGATGGTCGGCAGTTGCAAGCAGAGCCAGTCCTGCATTGGCAGAGGAGGATGGAAAAGAAGTGTTCCCCTGATATATGAAGAATCCTGTATCAGATGACAGGGAAATGTCACTGTAGCTGATTATATGTGAATACAGACCGGTATCAAGTGTGCTGATGAGAGGCAGGGTGAATCTTCCGTCCTGAAACGAATCTGTTATTGCGCTGGTTATGCCGAAAGGATCGGAGGGTATGATGATATCATCCGAAAGACGTATTGAGAAAAGTTCATCAGCGGAATAGCTGAAAACATCAATGAAAGAAGTGAAATAATTCCAGTAAAAGCGGAAACTCTCTTCCTGCCTGTATGAAAAAATGTGTGACGGGCCAATATTCAGGCGAAGCTGGAAGGAAGTGTCAGCATACTGGGGCTGAAGTGAGAGAGAAAACATTACATCCTCTTCTCCGCGCCGTTTCACACTTGCAGAGATGAGGACGTCAAAGCTGCTCTCAGGAGCATAGATCACATCTTCTTCTTCAATACCGGTTTCCGATATCTTTGTATAAACAGGAATTTCATGTCCTAGTTTTTTTTTATCTCCACAGATGTGAAGGAAGGAGGTTCCGGTGTATCTGACAGATTCATGACAGGTACAGAAGGAATTCCTCTTTCAACAGATGTCCTTACCACGATATTGTCAGATGGTGCAGGCGGAAGGATTTCGATGAATGTGTTCACGCTTCTGATTTCAGGAGCCTTGAGTGAGAAGAGTCTGGATACGTAAAGAGTGATGTATGAAATCATATCATCAATGACTGCTATCAGTTCTTCCTCGCTGTAGCTGTCGCTGTATGAGAACTTCACACATCCGTCGGCAAGTATTTCATAAGATGCTTCTCTGACTTCGACATATGAGGTTGAAAGTGCGTAGCTTTGCATGAAGTTGACGATATCATTTTCACTGATGACGCCTGAAGGATATGTGATATATCCGTTTCCGCCTGTTGAGAATGCAAAATCAGCAGGTACTCCGGATACAGTGCGTGAAAGTCTGACAAGCACGGCATCTGAAGTTGTGAGAACATCTGTGAACACAGGTGCTTTGAGTGATGCAAGTCTTGTAATGTAAAGGTCAAGATATGCCTTCATCTCATCAAGGACTGCTTTTATCTCCTCTTCTGTGAAACCGTCAGCATAAGAGAACAGTACTATTCCCTTTGAAGATGCGTCATAAGATGCTTCTCTGACTTCGTCATATGAAGTTGAGAGAGCGTAGCTTTGCATGAAGTTGCCGATATCCTTCTCACTGACAATGCCGGCAGGATAGGTTATTGCACCTCTGCCTGATGTATAGAATGCGAAATCAAGAGAAAGGCCATATGCATCGTAACTTGTTCTCACCGCATATTCTCTGGCATTTCTGTCGACAGTTGTCTGGACTCTGATGAAATCAGGTGCGGCTGGCAGGTTGATTTTCATTATGCACTCCAGTGCATAGCTGTAGAAATCATCAATGACGAATTTAAGATCGGCTTCACTGTATCCAGCAGGATAGACAAAGTTGACAGTGCCTTTCTGAGAGGCATCAAATACGACATCCATGACCTGCGGAATCGATGTGTATCCGGCATATCCCATGATAAATGAGGCTGCATCGAACATGGGCAGTTCTGGAATGCTGTAATGAATTGTTCCATATCCGGCCGTTGAGAAAGCATAGTCAACTGTATTTTCTCTCAGATAGTAGCTTCCGCTTACCACAACAGGTTCCTCTGCCGGTTCTTCTGTTTCTGCCATGGTTTCATCGGCAGGGAAAAGAGAAAGGGGAATATTGAGTTCATTTGCGATAAGATCGGAATAATGATTTCCTTCAAGCACGGATGTCTGCTTTCTTATTCCGTCATATACTTCCATTTCATAATCTGAATAGTTGTAAATGAGATCTTTTTCAGAAGTATATATGAAAGAATATTCCCCGCCTCCCGACAGCGAATAGCTGGCAGTGGATGTAAAGACGGTCAAGTTGCGGATATCCTCAATATTTATTGTGATCTGTCCGTCAAGCAGATAAAGGCTGGGAGATACAAGGTTGTATCCGGTTATTGCCAGTATGGTATCCGGTTCAAGAGTGATTTCACCGAAAACTGAGGAGAATGAGCTCCGAGAGTCTCCGCTTATGATGATATATCCATCAGTCATTATTTCGCTGACAGGATCCTGCGCGGATCCGGAAGGCGAGAAAAGCCTGACGGAATCTATATCTCCGTGGCTCATTATAAGCGCATCATTGGCAGACAATGTGAAGACAGTCAGAAATATTGCCAGAAGTGTAACAAGTTTTCTCATAAATTCTGTTTCCTCAGTGTTTTGAAAGATTATTTACTTTCATTTCATTATAATAATCGAAAAATCAAGTTATGTCACATATTTTCGCTTATTTAACTGTTTTTAAGAATGTCTGTATCGAAATGATGAGCGTTATATATATGTTCCCTTGTAAGAGAATCTATATGACATAAAGACTTAACTATTGGTTTCAGTTGTGATCTGATATTGGTCTGATCATACGGACACACCGGTTTCACAACAGGCAGATTATAATAATCGCTGAGCCGTTTTGTGACACTTTCATGTATTTCTATAAGCGGTCTTATGATAAACAGCCTGCCGCTGAAAAAATCCTGAACCGGGAGCATTGAGGAAAAAGATGCCCTGAAACACAGATTCATCAGGCTTGTCTCCACAAGATCATCGAGATGATGTCCCATCGCTATAAGTCGGATGCTGTTCTCGGCGGCATATTCAAAGAGAATCCTTCTTCTGTTTCTGGAACACAGGTAACAGTTGAAATCCCCGTTGAACGAAGAAGGGAACTGGTGTTCGTCCAGCATCGTGAAGTCAATCCCCAGACTGGAGAAGTATTCGTACAGCCTTTTTTTGCTGTCCTCGTCTATGGGATGTTCTATCCAGTTTATCATCAGTGCCCTGAGACGGTACGACACGGGAAGCCACTTGAGGCGCAGGGAAAGTGCAAGCGCAAGTGCAAGCGAATCCTTCCCTCCCGAGACGGCGAGAAGAACCTCGTCGTTTTCTTTTATCATCGAGTATGTGTTTATGGTTTTCCCGACACTTTTGATATATCTCATGACCCATGGCGGGATATCCCCGCGGATCAGGCTTCTGTAATCAGTTTTCCCTGATGTACTCATTTATCAACTCCGTCACAAGTTTTTCTGACACATATGATGGCGCATAAAGTGAAACATTTCTGAGCGATGCGGTAAACTGCCTGTTCACATCTCTTGTGAAAAGCTGCGTGACATCACTGAAAGGTTTTGCTCCATCTTCATCAAGTATCATCGTACTGCTTTCAAATGAAACAGGTTCCTGTATGTCAATTATGATTTCAAAAGACTCAAGTCCGGCATAGTGCTTTTTCAGTTCATTGTAAAAAATCTCTTCAATTTCAAGCCTTCTGAACAGATCTCCGGCTTTCCTTTCAAGCTTCCCGTCTTCCTCATACGGCTTTTCGTATACCCGGGAAAGAAGCTGGTTGCGGAAAACCCTTGTTATAAGAGAGAAGGGCGGAAAACCGCTGTGGATCTGCGGAAAGAGTGAAAACTGACTATCGTCTATGAAATAAAGATCCTGGCAGGTTATCCTGTTTTCCTTCAGCCCTTCAAGCAGAGCTTTTTTGATCATTGCGGTTGCACTCCGCACCCCTTTGTGCCAGTAAACATTCCTGTACATCAGGTATTTCGAGAAAAGCAGATGTTCAAGAGAAGAGAGAGCCTGCCTGACAAGCGCAGGTTTCCCTTCATGCAGTCTTATTGATGAAATGATGTATCCCGTATCCTGCAGACCATATGGAACGCCTGCGAAGAAGGCATCACGGTTCAGGTAATCCAGTTTGTCAGGATCCAGCGCTCCGGAAAGGATTGACGAATAGATTCCGCTCTCTCTGTCTGTAATGTTTTTTTTCGAGATGATTTTCTTTACTGTCTCAGGATCGGCTCCACATTCCTGTACTGCTTCATTAAGACTTTTGTCGCTGTCGATGAGATCGCAGGCAAGGTCCTCATGTTCCCTGATGCTCAGTTCTTTCAGCGAGTGGGCGTATGGAAAATGGCCTATATCATGCAGAAGGCAGGCTGCGAGAAATGAACGGATGCCGGTATAAGAGAAATCTTCATCGCTGGTCTGTACGAGTTTTCTCATCATAAGCCGTCCGATATGATAGACGCCGAGGCTGTGATTCAGCCTTGTGTGCACCGCCCCGGGGTAAATGTTGTATGCCGGACCGTTCTGCTTTATGTCCGCAAGTTTCTGTACGTTCTTTTCCAGATACAGTTTTCTGAGAGATTCATCAAGCGCAATGTCCTTCCACAGAGGGTCTCTCAGAGTGTGATCAAAACCTGTATCAAGTGCTGATTCAGCTGTCTTTCTATCCATGGCAATTTAGTCTATCATAAGTGAGGGATGTTTGTAATGAGAAAAATTCTGTCTGCCGTAATACTTGTAACTGTTCTGTTTCCGCTTTCCGCAGTGACATACGCATATGATCCTGAAATCGGACTTCTTTGCAGCGGGAATGAGCGTATCCTCTCCGCTTTGAAGGAAAATTTCTCTGTGGAGTGGGTGGAAGAGTATGTCAGTCCTTCTTCCGCTCGTGATTTCACTGTGATGTACGGCAGTCTCTTTCCTGCTATCCTTCCTCTGGAAAATGTGCTCATGAGCGTGGAGGACGAGGGTGCGCTGAATGTAAAGGATACCGCGAAGGGTATCCTCATGACTGTTTATATAGATGAAGATGGACAGATCGAAAGCCTGTCAGTTATCCGGTCAGCTCTTCCAGCTGATCCAGCAGGAGGCTGAAGTAGCTGACGGCGCTTTCCACGCTTTCCTTTCCTGACATGTCCACACCGGCTTTTTTCAGATTTCCGATCGGATACATGCTGCCTCCTCTTGCAAGGAAGTCAAGATAGTCCTTTCTTTCTTCTTCGCCTCCGCCCAGCACTCTGTTGACAAGCGCGATCGCCGCACATATGCCTGTGGAATACTTGTATACATAAAAAGCATTGTAGAAGTGCGGTATCCTGAAACATTCAAGGTTGCTGTATTCCTCAAACTCGACATCCGGACCGAAATATGACTCAAGCAGGCTTCCGTATGTTTTTCTCAGATAATCGAAAGTGGCAACGCCTCCGTTTTCAACTTCCTCATGCACTTTCCTTTCATATTCAGCGAACATTGTCTGCCGGAACAGGGTGGCCACAATGTCATCAAGACGGGATGCGATAAGATAAGCTTTCATTTTCTCATCCCTGCTGTTTCTGATCAGATACCGGGAAAGCAGCTCTTCATTGAAAGTCGAGGCGACTTCCGCCTCAAAGATCGAGTATTCATATTGCATGAACGGATTGTTCTTTGCCGAATAATAGCTGTGCATGGAATGTCCGCCTTCATGAATCAGTGTGAATACGCTGTCAAGTATGTCGTCCTTGTAGTTTGTCAGGATGTACGGCATGGATGTATATGCTCCGGAAGAAAAAGCTCCCGAGCGTTTCCCTTCGTTCTCATAGCGATCTACCCAGCGTTTTGCAGTCAGTCCTTCTGCGAGTGTGTCCGCATATTCCTTTCCAAGTGGCTGAACTGCATTCCAGATAAGCTCCACAGCTTCATCATAAGTGTACTTTGATCCGACATCGTCAACCATCGGCAGGTATACATCATAATGCTTCAGCTTCTTCTTTCCCAGCAGTCTCGCCCTGAGTCTGTAATAGCGGTGAAGAACCGGAAATGCTTCATGTATTGCGCTGACCAGATTGTCATATACGGACTGAGGCACGTTGTCAGGATAGAGAGCAGCTTCAAGCGAGGAACTGTATCCTCTCGCTCTTGCCTGGAATATATCCTGGTTGACAGAGCCGGCATAAAGTTTCGCAATTACATGCTGATGCTTCTCATATTCTCCGTAAAGCTTTTCATAGGCCTGCTTCCTGATTTCTTCATTTCTGTCCTGCATGAAGACTCTGAAGCTTGAGTGCGTGAGTTTTTTGCCGTTCACAAAACCGAAATCAAGATCGACATCATTCAGATCATGAAATGCATCCTGACATGCTGATGAGGCTTCCGCATTCAGTGAAAGCAGTCTTTCTTCCGCAGGTGAGAGCGTATGCTCTTTCATCCTCAGCAGCTTTGAGATGAAGATTCTGTATTCTTCAAATCTGTCTTCTTTCAGCCAGTTTTCAAGCTTTTCCTTCTCCAGAGTCATGATTTGCGGATCAAACCAGCTGACGGCTTCGCTGTATTTCGCACTGAGCGAGGATGCCAGGCCTGCATCTTTCTGCCTTGATGCATCTGATGCATCGCTTTCATACTGCAGAGAGGCCCAGACACATAGTCGTTCGACATTCATTGTTATGTCCCTGATTTCCTCAAGCGCCTTGAAAAGCATGTCATCTGAGTCAGACAATCTGCCTTTGTACAGCTCCAGCCGTGTCAGTGATGAAAGTGTCCGGCCATATTCATCCATCCAGCTTTCATGTGAGTCATACATCGCTTCAAGATTCCATGTGTTTTCCGTTTTCTGTTCACTTCTTTTCATCCGAATTTTCTCCCTGTGACAGCAGCTGGTTGATTTTTCTCATTGCTCTTCCGCGGTGTGAATAATGGTCTTTTTCACTATCACTGAGTCTTGCGGCAGTTTTCCCTGCCTCCGCTATGAGAAAAACCGGATCATAGCCGAAGCCGTTTTCTCCATCAGGCTCAAGTGCTATGCTTCCTTCAACTGTTTCCTGAACAATATATATTCTTTCTTCGCCAAGCATCAGAACACATGCAGAGACAAAACGGGCGCTTCTGTCTTCATGTCCTTTCATTTCATCAAGAAGCATTGTGTACTGCTGCCGGCTCGTGAGCTTTATTCCCCCTTCGCATCCGTAACGCGCTGTATGTATGCCTGGACGGCCGCCAAGAGCATCAACGACAAGGCCTGAATCGTCTGCCAGCACCGGTTCTTTCACAACAGAGTAGAGGGCTTTTGCCTTTATGAGGGCGTTTTCAATGAAAGACTGTCCGTTCTCATCCGGATTGAAGTCGTATCCGATCTGTCTTGGGATGATTATCTCGATTCCGCTTTTCACAAGTCTTTGCATCTCGGTTTTCTTATGATCTGATGACGATGCAAAATAGAGTCTGCTGATTTTTTCCATGAAGTAATAATAGCTGAAAGAAAGACTAAAGTTAACAATGACTTTGGCTTTTCTTTCTCTCTCCGTCATGCAAACTGAAACTCTGAGGAAAATCACTGGCCGTAAAGGACAAGTATGCTGTCAAGGTATTTTTTCGCATTACGTATGCACCTGCTCACTGTAGAGGGCGGAATGTTCAGTGCAGCCGAGACTTTTCTCACAGATAGTCTGCTGTCAAGATTCCGCAGTGTCTCATGCTTGCTGTTCAGCCTCATTTTGCATTTGTCGCGCAGAAAGATCAGTTCCTGTTTTTTCTCCTCATCCGCTTCTTCCTCGACTGACCGGCTGAGTGCGATGAAACGCATGAAATGATGGTTACGTATCTCTCTTTCGCGTGAGGCTTTCTCATGCATGTCTTCTCTCAGTTCGTGGCAGAAACTTGCCATTGCAGCGATGACTGAAGCCTCAACATCAAACACCTGAGCCAGATTTTCTATCGTAAATGAATCATAATCATCTCCGCAGTAGAGCAGGAGCAACAGCATGTCCCGTCTGTTCCTGTAATCTTTCAGGTGTGCTTTTATGCTGTCCATCATGGGGCTGCCGAGTTTCCTGTTTCCGGGAACATGGTTGATGACCGTCTGGTAACATTCATTGATATCACTAAAAAGCTGTCTCTGAATGTTCTTCTCTTTATCTGACATATCATAGAAAATCTGCTTTTCAACCGGAGCGCTCTCAAAGCGCTGGATGTAGTAGTCAGGGTCAGGTTCATGCGCCGAACAGCATGATGCCGCGTCAATATTGTATCCTGCCTGTTCAAGAGAGACGGCCTCCTCATTTCTGCGGATCAATGATTTTGCCCTTAATCTGAGTACTGCTTTCAGGTAATTGATATATCCGGTACCCTGACTTATGCGGTATGAGAAGATAATCTTGTCAATGCGAGGGTAGAGGGAAAGGAAAATTGCGGAGGACATTTCCTCGCTTATCAGCAGCAGAGCGGATGGTATGAGATAAATAAGCTCTTCTGTCTTTGTCCTTATATACCTGTATTCATTCGTGTAATCTTCTTCTTTGCCTCTCAGTGCGAAAAGAGTTTCCAGTTTCTGTTCAAGCAGGTTTTCCTCACTTCTGCTCATGATTTTCTTCAATTCCATATCTGCATTCCTCCGGTTAAAACCGGATCAGAAAATGCAAAAAGAATGCCAGGAAACTGATATGACAGGTTAATTCCCGGCATTGAAAATACTTGTGAAAATGGGAAAATCTTTGTTTACTGTGCTCTCAATCTTTGCTGTTCAATATGTCTCCCAGCTTTTCGACCGTATGTGTGATCACATCATCCAGGCAGCCGGGAACTTTCGCACCTGCGGCATATTTATGCCCTCCTCCTCCAAGTTCGGATGCAAAGGCACCTATATTGATGCCACTGAGATTCTTGCTTCTCATTCCGATTTCTATGCCTGCCTCTTTTTCCTTGAAGAAAAGCACGACCCGGACACCATCAACCTGAAGAAGCTGGGCATATATATCATCTGCAGGCTTTCCTTCCATCTCATCAGTTTCTTTCTGATATGTGTACAGAAGCCTGCCGCCATATGCGCTTTGCACTCTTTCAATGAGGGAAGATACCGACTTGAAATACTCCAGGCTTTTCCCGTCGTGCATCTCGTCATAGACAATGTATGGTGATACACCCTGATCAACAAGGCGGGAGACTCTTCTCAGTGTCTCTCCTCCCACTTTCTCATTTATGAAATGATAGAATCCGGTATCGGTTGCAAATCCCTTGTAGATGTATGAAGCCAGAACAGGCGTAAGCGGAATTCCTAACTCCTCCCTCAGCGCATCGACAATCAGGCTTGTCGAAACGGAAGAGGGGATGATTTTCATCAGATTCTCATCGGTGAATTTTGTACCTGCGCTGTGATGATCCAGCACTATTATTTTCCCCTCCAGCAGGGGCTTGATTATATTCCCGGGACGATCCGGGGTAGAGCAGTCCACAACTACGGCAAGAGGCCGGCATCTCACCAGAGATTCCGGTACGGCATTCAGAAACTGTGACTCATATTTCCGTATTTCTTCGCGTGTGAAGGGCCCCTGATTGAAAAGGAAGACTTTCTTGCCCATCGTCTGAAATATCTCACGGCACGCAAGCTGTGAGAAAATGCAGTCGCCATCTGGGTTTGAGTGACCGAATACGGCAATATGTCCTGCATCTTTCACGGCTTTCAGCAATTCTTTGGGAAATGGTGTGTAAATTGTATTATTTTCCATGGCTTTATATAAAATATTGAGCTGCAGACGACTGCAGCTCAGTGATTTCAGGCATTGTCCTTATCGAGGAATGATTCTGATGAAGACAGCTGTTCTGTATTGTATTCTATGACCGGCTTGCCTTTTCCAGTCACACAGTCTTCTGTCATCGTCACCTGCCTGATATTGTGCTGGGAGGGGATATCAAAGCTGATATCAAGCATCATCTGCTCAACAATCGAGCGTATTCCTCTTGCTCCGGTGTTCTGGTCAATTGCGGTCTGTGCGATTGCATCGATCGCATCATCCGTAAAGACAAGCTTCACACCGTCAAGACTCATATTCACGATATACTGCCTGATTACAGAATTCCTTGGTTCGACAATGATCCTTTTGAGATCATCCTTGCTGAGATTCGCAAGACTTACATGGATGGGAAGACGGCCAATGAATTCCGGGATGAGGCCGAATTTGATCAGATCATCAGGATGCAGTTCCGTCAGAAGCTCGTCAAAGCTCTTGTCATCCGCACTGATGACATCCGCACCGAATCCCATTGTCTGGTTCGCAACACGGTTTTCGATTATCTTGTCGAGACCGACGAAAGCACCGCCGCAGATGAAAAGGATATTTGTTGTGTCGATTCTGAGCATTTCCTGATTCGGATGTTTCCTTCCTCCCTGCGGAGGTACTGACGCAACAGTTCCTTCGATGATCTTCAGCAGAGCCTGCTGTACGCCTTCACCCGACACATCGCGTGTAATTGAGACATTTTCCCCTTTCTTTGCGATCTTGTCGATTTCATCAATGAAGATTATGCCTTTCTCCGCTTTCGATATATCGTTATCAGCAGCCTGGATCAGTTTAAGAAGAATGTTCTCGACATCTTCTCCGACGTATCCAGCCTGGGTGAGGGTAGTTGCATCCGCAATCGCGAAAGGCACGTTCAATTTTCTCGCAAGCGTGCGTGCCAGCAGTGTCTTTCCGGTTCCCGTAGGTCCGATGAGCAGGATGTTGGACTTGTCCATCTCTATATCCTGATCGGAAATCTGCTGTGAGTACTTTACTCTCTTGTAATGGTTGTATACGGCAACGGAAAGAACTCTCTTTGCGTTTTCCTGTCCTATCACATACTGATCAAGGTATTCTTTCATCTCACGCGGAGTAGGCACTTCAAGGTCGCTGTAATCATCGTCCTGCTGCTGTCCCGGCCGGTTTGCCTTCAGAATATCCTGACATGTTTTGACACATTCGTTGCAGATTGCGACATTTCCCGGACCGTGGATGAGAGTTCCGACTTCAGATGCGTCCCTTCCGCAGAATGAGCATGTTTTGTTTCTTGCCATCTTATGCCTTCCTCATGACTCTGTCCGCGATACCTAATGCGACAGCTTCGGATGCGTCCATATAATAATCTCTTTCAATCAGACTGCTGATCTCTTCGACAGTCTTTCCGGTATGACGTGAAAGAATTTCTGTTGTCAGCTTCTTTATTCTTTGCAGTTCACGGTTTGCGACGATGATGTCGCTTGCCTGGCCTTCAGCTCCGCCGTAAGGCTGGTGAATCATCACCCTGGCATTCGGAAGCACAGACCTTTTCCCTTCCGCTCCGGCAGCCAGGATCAGGCTTGCCATTGAACAGGCCTGCCCGATGCAGATTGTATTCACATCAGGTCTGATGTACTGCATTGTATCATAGATAGCAAGCCCGGCAGTTACAGATCCGCCGGGGGAATTGATATACAGATTGATATCTTTTTTCGGATTCTCGCTTTCCAGAAAGATCAGCTGTGCGACAACAAGATCCGCCATATCATCCCTGATCTCTCCGTCAAGAAATATGATTCTGTCCTTTAGGAGGCGGGAGAAGATATCGTACTGTCTTTCACCGGCACCGGAACGTTCGACGACGTACGGCACCAGTGTATTGAGTTTTATGTCCTTAAGTGACATCAGTTCTCCTTAATTTTCTTTCTTTTCCTCTTCTTTGGCCCCAGCTGTCTCTTTCTCATCATTCTGAGTGCTGTATTTCTCCTGCTCTTTGTAATAAGCATCGAAGTAAGAAGAGAAATCAAGCTTGTCACCTGTCTTGTTGAAGGTGTTGTTGTCGATAAGATACTGAGGAACTTTGCTGAATTCAAGAGATTCTTTTGCTTCCTGGCGGATTTTCGCCTTGTCCTCATCGCTTGTCTGGTCAGTGATCCTGTCCTTGACAGCTTCATCGATCTCACTGTCTGCGACTTCAATGACGTCTTCCTTCCTGATGGCATCCATGATGATCTGCTGGTTGAGGCTTGTCATCGCTCTGCCGGCAACCATGTTCTGGATGTAGAGAGCCATCGGATCCTGTGCGCTGATGAGCTTGTCAATCTCCTCTGCGGAGCGGCCGATCTGGCGCAGATAGTCACGTGTTTCCATTCTGATCTCGAAGTCGATCATTGACTGAGGGATTTCGTATTCACTGCCCTTGATGATTGATGAGAAGACCTTCATGTACTTCTCGTCCTCGGCATAGCGGTCAAGCTGTTCTGTCAGATCTTTCCTGATTCCTTCTCTGAGATCTGCCACAGTCTTGTATTCTTCCTTGATGTCCTGTGCGAATTCATCGTCCACGACAGGAAGTTTTCTCTCCTTGAGCTTGGTGAGCTTTACGGAAAGAGTTATTGTCTTGCCGCGCAGAGCCTCGTCGCTTTCGCTCTCGCCGTATGTCTTTGTGATCTTCTTCTCATCTCCTGCAGTCATGCCGATGATCTCATCGTCGATCTTGTACTGGTTGTAGGAAGAGCCGATGGTGAAGGTGAAATCATTCCTCTTTGTATTTTCGATTTCCACGCCGTTATCATCAAGCTGGACATAATCGACAGTTGCAATATCGCCTTTTTCAGCCTTTCCTTCCTTTGTGATGACATCGGAGTTCTGCTCCCTGAGCTTTTCGACCTCGGAATCGATATCTTTTTCGCTGATCTCTCCGTTGAGAACATCGAATGAAAGACCCTTGTATTGTCCGAGCTTCACAGCCGGGAATGCATCATAAAGGACTGTCACAGTGATGTCGCTGTCCTTTTTGAACGGGCGAAGCGAATCCTCGTTCTCGATCTTGACAGTTGAGTAGGGAAGCGGCTGATCGCCTTCTGCAAGAGATTTTGAGTTCTCGTCGAACTTCTTCTCTATCAGATCGAAACTGACTTCTTCCCTTACGTACTCTCCGAGCTGGCGCTCAACGACAGAAAGAGGAGCCTTGCCCTTTCTGAAACCTTTGAGTGTGAGTTCCTTCGCATATTTAGCGATCTTGTTTCCGTATTCGCTTTCGATCTCAGCGGCAGGAATTGTAAATGTGAGAGCCTTCTGGCTTTTTGCTCTAGCTTCCAATTTCACGTCAGCCATAATATCCGTCCTTAAATTTATTTTTCGATAATAAGTCTTTGTTTTTACACAACTTTGTAAATATAGCAGATTGACGAAGCTTTGTCATCTGCCTCCGTATTTCCTTATTTTTTTGATGAGAGCATCAATATGTTCATGGGTCAGGCGCGGGTTGAGAAGGGTGAACTTGAGCATGACAGCACCGTTCATTACGGTCTGTCCTATGACAATCCCTTCATTCAGCAGCCTTCTTCTTACAGCTTTATTGACAGAGTCGCCGGCTTTAAGTGCAAATACAACTGAGCTGAGCACCGGTTTTACGGGGCAGATGAAATCCTCATCGCTGCTGATCCTTGAATAGAAATAGTCAGCATTCCCGATCAATGTGTCGATGATGCGGCCATATCCTTCCTTTCCTCTTGCCATGAATGAGAAAAGAACCTTTATGGCATCAGCCCTTCTTGTGGTCTGCATCGACTTTCCTACAAGGTTTACGTAGCCGTCTTCCTCATCCTCTTCCCTGTTGAGATAGTCGGCATGAAGCTGGAAGCAGTCAAGAAGAGATGCCCTTTTCACAAGCACTGCTGAACAGCTGATCGGCAGAAGGAACATCTTGTGGAAGTCCACGGTGATTGAATCGGCAAGTGACAGATTTCCGATCCTTGATCGGTATCTGCTGCTCATCACGGCACCTGAGCCGTATGCAGCATCCGCATGAAGATGCATGCCGTACCTGTCGGCAATTCGTCTCATTGCGGCAATGTCGTCAACAGAGCCGAAGTCAGTCGTTCCGATCGTCGCGACGATACAGAATGGCAACAGGCCGTTTCTCACGTCAGCTTCTATCAGCTTTTCTGCCTTTTCAATATCGACAGAACAGGTGCTGTCAACAGGAAGCTTAACAACGGCATCATAGCCGAGGCCGAGCATATGGCAGCTTTTATCCATCGAGAAGTGCGATATCTCAGAAGTATACAGCCTCAGCTTCCCGAAGCACTCAGGATTCCCGTATTTCTTCACGTCATGTTGCAGATGCGTCATGCAGTACCAGTCGCGTGCCGCTGTGATGGCAGACAGGTTTGACTGGCTGCCGCCTGAGGTGAAGCAGCCGTCGGCTTCATCATCATAGCCGAACAGTTTTTTCAAGGTGCTGATCACGGCAAGCTCCACTTCAGTTGCTGCAGGGCTCTGATCCCAGCTGTCCATCGAATCGTTGAACATGCTTATTATCAGCTCGGCACTCAGAGATTCAAGCAGGGAGGGTGAGTGGAGGTGCGGCATGTAGTTGCATGACCATGTGCGCAGCATATGCGGCATTATCTCTTTTGCCGTCACGTCAAGCGCACTGTCGAAGCCTGTTCCCTTTTCAGGCAGAACTGTGAGCGAGCCGATGCGCTTTCTCAGTTCATACGGATTGATGCCCGAGAAAGCCGTCTCATCGCCGCAGAAAGAGAAAACGGCATCAAGAGTTTTCTCAATTTCCCTTCTCAGCTCATTTATGTCCCCGGGTTTTTCAGAGAGTACCGTCTTATTTTCCAGTGACATCGCTGTTGACCTGTCTTACAACCTTTTCGAAGATTGAAAGCATTGTATCGATTTCTTCCTTTGTGACATTGAGAGCGCACAGACATCTCATGACAGAACCGTTTCTTCCGCCTTTTTCCATTACAAGTCCGTTTTCAAAGCACAGGCGCTGGACTTTTGCGGCAATCTCTCCGGAGGGAAGCGGATGATCCATGAGGTCTTTTTCTCCATCCGGGTTTACGAACTCGATACCGAGCATGAGGCCCTTTCCCCTGACGTCCGCAATGACCGGGCACTCGGCCTTGAGCTTTTCAAGGCGGTCCTTCAGGTAATTTCCCTTCTCTGTGACTTCTGCGAGGAACTCCGGTTTTGTCACCCTGTTCAGAACAACAGTTCCCGCAGCCATTGCAAGCTGGTTGCCGCGGAAGGTTCCCGCATGGGCACCGGCTTCCCACTTGTCCAGTTTCTTATTGTAGATGACAACGGCCATTGGCTGTGTGCCGCCGATTGCCTTTGATGCGAGTATGATATCGGGTACGATATCAGCATATTCAAATGCGAACAGCTTTCCGCTGCGTCCCATGCCGCACTGGATCTCGTCGCATATCATCGGGATATCGAGTTCCTTTGTGACTCTTCTGACTGTCTGGAGGAATTTCACGGGAGCCGGGATGACACCGCCTTCACCCTGAATGGCTTCCAGAATGACTGCAGCGGGCTTTGTGACTCCGCTCTCGGGATCTTTCAGCATGCGCTCGAAATATGCACAGCAGGCATCAGTGCCGGCATCACCTCCCAGGCCGAACGGGCAGCGGTAGGAATACGGGTAGGGCATGAACTGTACACCCGGCATCAGGTTTGCAACAGGCGTCTTCGCATGCAGGTTGCCGGTGAGAGCCATTGCTCCATGGCCCATTCCGTGATAGCCGCCTGAGAATGCGATAACACTGCTTCTGCCTGTTACGGTCTTGCAGAGTTTGATGGCGGCATCCGTCGCATCTGTACCGGAGGGAGAACAGAACTGGATCTTCGCATTGTCCCTGAGTTCTCCCGGGAGATTGTCCAGAATGGTCTGAACGAAACGGTCCTTCACAGGCGTTGTCAAATCAAGAGTATGAAGCGGAGCATCGCTGCTTATTAGGTCTATCATGGCCTTGTTCACTTCATCATCGTTGTGTCCCAGCGCAAGAGTACCGGCGCCGCACAGGAAATCAAGGTATCTGTTTCCTTCCACATCTTCAACCCAGGATCCTTTTGCCTTCTTCAGGGCGAACGGGAACTTTCTCGGGTAGCTTCTGGCAGATGACTCGAAGTCATTCTGACGGTCAATGTAGTACTGATTTGACATCTTTTCGTTTTCTTTCATTCCTTTCCGGTCCTTATTCCATAAAATACCTTTGAAATTTTTAAGTTTGGCAATATCTCCATGCCTTCATCCGACGGAAGATTGCAGTGAGTTTTTTGTTATTGCGCCTAGATGATAACAGGCAAAGACAAATGATGCCAGTGAAAAAAAGAAAAAAATCAAATAATTTGAATATTTGAAATATTTCTTTTCCATTTCAGCTTTTACAAACAGTTTGGACACGATTTCCGATAAATTTCCCGTCAGGGGCTTGCAAAAGCATTCTTTATGTTGTATAAGTTAGTTAATGCTAACTTTTGAACGGAATCTACTCCTCATTCACCATTCACCCGTTCATGAAGATGCAGAGACACAGGAAACGGAGGTAAAAGCCGATGAGAAGCGAGGCCATGATAGTCAGGGGGTGTGCTCCGACACTGGCAAACATCAAGAGTTCATCATTGATCTGTCTGCCGCCAGACTGTCCGTGCCTTGAGGGCATTCTCTCAAGACTCAGGCTCAAGGGCATCGGCTTCCGTTTTTTCAAAAACACATACGGCTGCACCCTCCTTTTCGCCTACAGGCCGAAAGCACTGAAGAAATGTCTCAACCATAATGAGGATACCAGAAAATTTCTTGCCTCGATCGGTTATGACACGGGGGATCTTGTCTCATGCCTCAGGCTGCTTGAAAAGCGGCTCAGCAAGGAAAGTTTCCCTCACGAGATAGGCTTTTTCCTCGGTTATCCATCAGAAGATGTTTTCTCATTCATAGACAAAGAAGGAAGAGCCTATGTTGCAAAAGGCATGTGGAAGATTTACCACAACGCGGAGTCATCTCTGGCTTTGTCCAGAAAGTTCTCCAGATGTACAGCCTGCCTGCTTTCATCTCTTGAAAAAGGAATACAAATTGAATCCTTGTGCGTCAGCGCATGAGGTAAGGAGAAACCAAATGAAAACAGCAATCGTATTTGCTTCTCTCACGGGAAACACGGAAGCCATGGCCGAAGTGCTTGCCGGTGAGCTTAACGGCAAGGCTGAAGCTGATGTCTTTGATGTGTCAGCTCAGTCTTTCGACAATCCTGATGCCTATGATGCAATTGCATTCGGCTCTCCTGCAATGGGAGAGGAGGTTCTGGAAGAGGACAGTTTTGAACCCATGTTCTCAGCAATAGAATCTTCCCTGAAGGGCAAGAGAGTTGCTCTTTTCGGTTCCTACGGATGGGGAGACGGGCAGTGGATGAGAGACTGGGAGGACCGGTGTGCGGCAGATGGTGCCATTGTCGTTGGGACAGTTATTGCAATGGGTGCCCCCGATGATGAAGCGGTCAGCCGGCTTAAAGAGCTTGCTTCGGCAATGCTGAAGTAATTTTTTGGTTATTATCTGCGGAAAGAAGGTAGCCATCCTCTATATTTCATCCTTCTTTCCGCGTTTTTTATTGAAAAATAACAGATTTGGAACTTACGGCAGGCGGATTAACAGTCCATTGCTCTGCCTACTAAGCTAAAGGGAAATGCTTAACAGGAGAAGGGCATCGGATAGAAATTAGAGCATCATACCGGAGATCTGATTTCCGTTTTCTGTCTGCTGAGGTTTCAGATAATGCGCAAATGAAAGAAAAAGCCTGACCAATTCTTTTGAAGAATCAATCAGGCTTTAAGCGAAAGACGGGACTTGAACCCGCGACATCCACCTTGGCAAGGTGGAGCTCTACCACTGAGCTACTTTCGCATTAAACTGGCTTCCGGTCGTTAAACTTAAGTTCTGTTGCGAGAGGCGGGACTTGAACCCGCACATCAACGATACTAGAACCTAAATCTAGCGTGTCTGCCAATTCCACCACTCTCGCAATGGAATTTTGAGCCGCAAAGGGATCGAACCTTTGACCCGCAGATTAAGAGTCTGCTGCTCTACCAGCTGAGCTAGCGGCCCGGTTTGTTGTGCGCCCGGCAGGATTCGAACCTGCGACCTGCGGATTCGAAGTCCGACGCTCTATCCAATTGAGCTACGAGCGCAATCTTTCCGAAGAAAGAAGTGGGTGGAAGAAGGGGTTCGAACCCTCGACAACCAGATCCACAATCTGGCGCTCTACCACTGAACTACTTCCACCATTTATCAAGCTTAAAGAAACAGAAATTTTGATTTTTCTTTGAGTATTCTTTTAATTCCATATATTGCCGGAAAATGCTTTCAGACAATTCTGTTGAGTCTTTCATCCCTGATAAATGAGGAAAGGTTTTCAGCAAGAATTGAAAGGAGTCTCTGTCTTGTTTCCACCGGTGCCCATGCTATATGAGGCGTGACAATGCTTCTTTCATGTCTGGAAAGCATATTGTTCACGGGAGGTTCCTTTTCAAGCACATCCGCGCAGTACCATGAGAGTGTACCCTCATCAAGAGCATCAATCACATCGCTATCACAGACAAGGCCGCCCCTTGATGCGTTTATTAGTATTGCACCCTTTCTGACATGAGAGAGGAAGTCTTTGTTCACCATGCCCGCTGTATTTTCATTTTGCGGGCAGTGCAGGGTGATGATGTCTGATGAAGATATGACCTCATCAAGAGGCAGATTCATCACTCCTGCCATCTTTGAATGAGGGGAGTAGGCAAATACATTCATACCGAATGCAAGTGCAAGCCGGGCAACCTGTTTCCCTATATTGCCAAGGCCTATTATTCCTATTGTCTTTCCATTCAGCTCAAACAGCGGGGAGAGCCAGTAGCAGAAGCACGGGGATTTCTCCCAGTCTCCTCTTTTCACGCTTCTGTCATGCTCATCGACACGGTTTGCGATTGAGAGAATGAAGGCAAATACGTGCTGTGCCACTGCATCGGTGCTGTAGGCCGGAATATTCGTAACGGCAATTCCTCTTTTCCTGCATTCTTCTATATCTATGATATTGTAGCCTGTTGCGCTTACTCCTATATACCTGAGATTCGGAAGCTGCTGTATGACATCTTTTGAGAATACAACTTTGTTTGTAATTACAATTTCCTTGTCACAGCATCTTTCGATTACAAGATCGGGAGACGTGAAATCATATACCTCAAAGTCAGCAATGGCTTTAAGACAGTCAAAAGATAAATCGCCCGGATTCAGGGCATAGCCGTCAAGAATGATACCTTTCATGCAGAAAGGATTGCACATGATCGGACACAAAGCAATATGAACTGCATATAAAACTCCTGAATCTCTTACTTGTATTAGTTGTCAAATTCGCGTATAACTATATCCGTTAATCCGAGTGCAGGGTTAATTGTTCATGAATGGGGCCTTAGCTCATCTGGTAGAGCATCAGGTTCGCAATCTGAGGGTGGCGAGTTCGAGTCTCGTAGGCTCCATTTATTTTTGTTTTACATTCTGAACAGTAAAAGATGAAAAAGCTGTTAATAGTACCTGTTACCTGTCTATTGGCTAATAAAATCTGTGTATCTTTGAGTACAAGTGTCTGTATACACAGTATTATGAGCATGGAATAATTAGAGATACTGCACTGTTATGAATGATATAATTGTATTGTTGTTTTTTTGATTTTATCGCCGATTTCCGGCGATAAAATCGGCGATAAATCCATAAAAACAGCAAAAACCGGTGATAAAATCTGCGGAATATTTTTTCAGTAACAACGGCAGGAAACTTCCCTGTGTGTGCTGGATTGTCAAGTTTTGAACTGAGGCTTTTCGTATTCTTTTTCTTCAAGTATTCTGGAACATAAGGCAGATCCACAATTTACTGGAATTCTGCTGGAAAAGGAGAGCATTGCGGATGGACAAATCTTTGCGGGGTAGTTTTTCATTTTCCTCATTCCTTGATCAGATCAATCTGAATGACAAAGCGAAAGATGTGATACTTTCTTATTCTTTCTCTCATGATGATGCTGCCATGGCATATGATGCCATAATAAAGGATGAAGCTTTTACAGATGCAAAAAGGGCACTTGCCTCTGTTGCATCTGCAGCTTATGAGATCACGCTTCCTGAATACAGAAAAAGAGGCATAAGCGATGACATCGCCATTGCAACATTGTCTGACATCGCAAGATGGGAAGAGGAGTATGAGAGAACACATGAGGGACAGCCGGGACTGAGTGAGATCAGATGGCTTAAATACCATCTGCAGTTGCAGCTGTTCGCGCTTGGCTCTCTTCAGTACCAGCTCCTGCCTGAAGAAGACGGTATTTTCACTTTGAATCTGCACATCCCCAAAGACAGTGACATTTCACTGTCAAGTGTTCGCTCCTCTTTTGAAAAGGCGAGACAATTTTTCAAAAAGGGTAAAATGAAGATCAAGTGTTTTTCCTGGCTGCTGTCAGATGAGCTTTCATCTCTTCTGGATGATTCTTCCAGGATAAAAGCATTCTCTTCATTATTCACCAAGGTTTCTTCCGATTACGGCAGGCGTCAGGCTGAGGAAAGAATATTCGGACATCTTGAAAATGATCCTGAAAACTATGAAGCTGAAACGTCACTGGCTGCAAAGGCCAGGGAATACCTTATGAAAGGCGGAAAACTTCCGATCACATCCGGATTCCTCATCATCTGAAATCATTGTGATTCAAGCTTGATCCAGTCCACTCCTGCATAGACTCCGTCTTCTGCAAGGTGGAGAAAGCAGGTAAATAATGCGTTTTCAGTTGTAAATATTTCTTTTTTGGATAGTATTTAGACATGAAGATAATGGTGCCGGGAGAGGTCAGGATTGTGGATGCATTCAAGGTATTTCCTGCCACCATTGCAATATATCAGAACATTGTTTCCTTTCTTATTGATGTTGTGAATGAACACTATGCCAATGTCTGTGGTCTTCCTTCTCAGAAGGCAATGACATTTATAGAAAGACTTGTACATTCCACATCCACAAGAGAAGGTATGACAAGATAGAAGCGGAAGTTCTTTGCTATGATTATTCCGGCCTTCCTCTTGAGATAGCTGTCCTTGGGATAACCGGAGAACTTCCATCCTGGGCACAGGATCCTTCCTGCATCCTCTCAAAAGGCCAGACTCTCCGTCTGATACGTGAAGCAAACATGGAAAGTTCAACATTGAAGGTCCTGCTTCCACAACTGAGAAGAAATGCAGAGCGTAACGGAATAATCCTCAGAGAGGATCTGACGACTCCTGTGATGAATATAAAGGCTGCTTACGTGGAGAAGAAATTTGAGGAAATGGGCCTGCTGTGATAATTTTAATGCACCGCTTTCAAGCATGAGCGGTGCATTTTCTCGGTTTGCAGGATACATACAGAATAAAAACAGGTGATTTATTTTTTTTCATATGTATTTACAAACATGCGGGAAATATGGCATAAAGACTCTGTCATGCGAAAGTAGCTCAGTGGTAGAGCTCCACCTTGCCAAGGTGGATGTCGCGGGTTCAAGTCCCGTCTTTCGCTTAAAGCCTGATTGATTCTTCAAAAAGAATTGGTCAGGTTTTTCTTTCATTTCCACCTTGCTGGAAAATCCTATGGCAGATATTTTTTGAAAATTAATACAGTATCTGAGTTAGTCCCATTGTGTTTAGACTAAAAATTTATATTATATTACTATAATAGTGATATAATTCATGTGCATTTTTGCTACATAATCAAACATGAGTATTATGTAGAAAACTGCCAGTTGGTAACCTGCGTACTTTGTAGTGACAACTCTCCTGCCTAAAGGCAGTGAGCTTCTCTTTTGAGAACTCTTCCTGATTCCGCGAAGTCAGTTACAGCAGAAGCTTGATTGTTCTGCCGCAGTGCTGTCTTCTCCACAGGCGTTACTTCCCCACCGTCCATGGGTAGCCGGGCAATCAGGCGATATCCCTCACGCGCTATATTGAATGAGGCATTGCTGTCTCGCTCATGACGCGTGTGGCATTGGGGACATTCCCATTCCCAGATTGAAAGGTTTTTGACCTCTTTGTTCACATAACCGCAAACAGAGCAGGTCTGACTTGATGGAAACCATCTGTCAACTT